>JAKQBV010000265.1 GCA_029573925.1 bacterium | reverse complement strand
ATGTACAATTTGAATATGGCTGAAAGGCAGACGGAACAAATTGTACATGGCGGCGGTCTCAATAAAGTTGGCGAATTGGGCGTCTATCTGAACAACCCCGTGGAGTTTTTCGTATTCTTTGATTCTTAATTCGATGTCCTTAAGTTGTTCATGATACATTTCCAGCATCTTGTTATAGTCGTCGAAATTTCTCAAGGCGGCGTCTTTGACGTAATTTATTGTCTGAGCGGCGACATCGTTAGCCGCCGCCGCCGCCAATTTCGAATCGACTCCGGCGAAAGTGATTTTGACGGTCATCAACTCAGGTTCTACTTTGAGGTTCTTGCTGAACCTCTTAAGCAATTTATCATCGTCGTCGCCATCCGAGGCGAATTTAGGGTTGTTTCTAAGGTCAAGGTTATCGATAACGTTTAACGCAATTGTTTTTGATGTCGCGATAACTTTGACAAACTCCGGAGAAAGACCCTGTTGAGCCATTGATGGGATTCCCAAGAGAGCGCTCGCGGCGCCAAGGCTTATGCCGCTCTGCTGTTGAATCAACATAACCGCGGTGGATTCATATATTCTAGGCGATAAGAAAGCCCGCGCCGCCGCGAGTCCGCCGCATACGATTGTGACTATCGCAATCATTGCGATGTTTTTTCTAAAGGTTTTAATTATGTCGGCAATATCCATAAGTCTATCGCGGGCGGTTATTCCGCCGCTCCTCTCAAAATAGATCGGAGTGATAGGTTTTGAACCAATCACAGAACATGCGTATGCCGTCCTCGATGTTCGTCTGAGGATTGAAATCCAACATCCTTTTGGCTTTTTCTATGTCCGAGTTCGTTCTAGGAACGTCTCCGGGTTGCATCGGCAACATTAGTTTTTCGGCCTTTCGTCCAAGATTCTCCTCGATAAGTGCCACGAAATCCGCCAGCCGTTCCATCCTCGAATTGCCCAGATTGAACACTTCGCATCCGAAGGGTCTTTTTAAAGAGGATACCACACCGCGAGCAATATCGTCTATATAGGTAAAGTCTCTGAACATATCTCCATTGTTAAATAACTCAATCGGTTTTCCGGACATGATAAGCGTCGAGAACTTATAACAAGCCATATCAGGCCTGCCCCAAGGGCCATAAACAGTGAAGAATCTCAGAGCTGTTGTGTTTAAGCCATACAAACTGCTGTAAACATGCGCCATCAGTTCCGTCGCCTTCTTAGTGGCTGCATAAATCGAAATCGGCTTGTCCACATTGTCGTTTTCAGAGAACGGGACTTTTTCGTTGCCGCCGTAGACGCTGGAACTTGAAGCAAACACAAAGTTTTCGGGCATATACTTACGGGAGATTTCCAACAGATTGAGAGTTCCTTCGACATTTGTGCGCTGATAAATTAAAGGATTCGTCAGGGAATGCCGCACGCCGGCTTGGGCCGCCAGATGGCACACTCGCGCCGGCCGCTCCTGCCTAAAAATGTCATCAATTTTTTCGTAGTCCAGAATATCGCAGATTCTTATATCGATATCCGGTCGTTTTATTCGTTCAATTCTAGCTTTTTTCAGGCTGACATCGTAAGCGTCGTTCAGGTTGTCCACGCCGATGACCCGTTCGCCGCGGTCAGCCAGCAATTCGGCCACTCTGCTTCCGATAAACCCTGCAATGCCAGTAATAAGCGTCGTTTTTCGCATTGGAGAAAAAATATCAGCAGCAGACTCATTTGTCAATGAAATGGGGCTTTGAAACGAGATTGACGACGAAATAAAGTTTATTTTAATGATATTCCATGCCGGATATTGCGTCTCGCGAGCTATTTTGTCTCACCCATTTGATATAATTGCTAAGCGGACTAGGGGAAGTCAGGCGGCCCCTCCTGATAGAAGGAGCGCGATATGAATAAGTTTATAAAGCTGCTGTCGGAGACGTGCCGTGAGCGGCTGATGGATGACAAGTGGATTGTGGCTCCATCCGACAGAGTCGGACGGCAGTGGCTGGATGCGGCGGCGCGCGCCGGAGCGCAAGTGATGAACGCTCGCGCAACAACATTTCGCGGAATCGCGGTGAACAGCCTTGCAGGGCCTGAAATGGCTGCGCGAGGGGTGACAATGGCGACACTCGACGCCGCTGCGGCGCTTGCCGGACGCGCGTGGAGCCGCGCCCGCGCCGCGCGCTCCGCCGAATATCTTTCCGGCGTGAAGCCCGGTCTTGATTTTTTTATGGCTCTGCGCTCAACAATTGACTCGATACGGCTGGCCGGACTGCGCCCTGAAGACCTTGAACGCGGAGGTTTCGAGTCGACTGAAAAAGGAACTGGGATAGCCGCAATAATGAGGGAGTATCTGAGCGCGCTGAGTTCAGAACGGTTGCTGGATTACGCCGGCGCGTTGGAGATAGCTGTCGATGTTGTAAATAAAAAAGGCGGGGAGGCGCTACGCGGCGGAATCCTGATTATCCGGAGCGACGCCGAATTTCAGGAGATGGAACGCAGGCTGCTCGACGCATTGCCGCCGGAGAAAATAATAACGCTTGCAGTGGACGAACCTCTGCGGGGTGAAGCGCGCGCTTCGTCGCCTGCCCTCTCCGACCTTGAGATGATGCGGTATATACAGGTTCCGTCTGCCGCCCCGACGCCGATTGCGGACGGTTCAGTTTCCTTTCTCAGGGCGGCAGGCAGGGTGAACGAAGTCCGCGAAGTTTTGCGCAGATGCGCCTCGCGCGGTATCCCTTTCGACAACGTGGAGATTCTCCACACTAACGCCGACGCGTATGTGCCTCTGATTTTCGAAACGAGCGAAAGATTCTCCGAAACCGGAGGGGATAGTTCGACGGGCGTGCGAGCGACATTCGCCGAGGGAATTCCGACGAGCTACTCGCGGCCGGGGCGCGCGCTTGCAGGCTGGCTCAGATGGGTCTCGCTAGATTACCCGCAGAGCGTCCTTGTCGGGCTTATCAGAGACGGTCTGCTAAAAACTGGCGCTAATATCGTCGGAAACATCAACGACTCTAATCTGGCAGATACTTTGCGGACTATTCCCATAGGGATGGGACGCGACAGATATTTGAGAAAAATCGACGAAGCGATATCGGCTGCGAGGACGAAGATATCACGCCCTATCGAAACCGATGCCAACGAAGACATCTCGACGGCTGATGAAGGCATCGCAAAGCGAGACCGAGCCGAACGCCGTCTGGTCAATCTCAAAGTTATCAGATCTCTGGCGTCTGATTTGCTTGAGATGTCGCCGTCGACGGGAGACAGGCCGTCTGACGCGCTTATAAAGGCGGGCCGATTTCTCAAAGAGAAAGCGCGCTCGATAAACGAACTGGACAATTTCAGTCTTGAGAAGCTGACATCGGCTGTGAAGAGCATGGAGAATGTGGCAGGAGGAGATGTGGGAGAAGGCATAGACGCGGTGGAGTGGCTGTCGGAGCTGCCGTCTGCGACGCGCGTGATGGGAAAAGCCCCCTTGCCCGGTCATTTGCATGTGGACAGCGTTTACAATGGCGGCCATTCCGGGCGCGCGCACACTTTTATCGTCGGCATGGACGACGCGATGTTTCCGGGCGGAGCGGCGCAGGACCCGCTGTTGCTGGACGGCGAGAAAAGCCGGGTGTCGGAAGCTCTGCCGCGCGCAACGGACAGGCTGGAGAGGAAAATGGAGAATTTTGCGCGATTGCTCTGCGGGCTGCGGGGATCGGTCACGCTCGGATATTCCTGCCGGGACCTTCTGGACGACAGCGAAATGTTCCCGTCGTCTGCGCTTATGAACGCGTTCAGAGTGGCGACCGGAGAGCATGAAGCCGACCTTGATACGTTCGCCGCCCGGCTGGGCGCGCCGGTGTCTTTCTCGCCTACGGAAGAATCATGTTGTTTGGATGAAACCGAGTGGTGGATGTGGAGACTGCTCGGAAGTGAAAAGGTTTTAAACGCGTTCGAGGCGACGAGCGCGAGGTTCCCGCGAGCGGCGCGAGGTTCTTTCGCCGCCATAGCCCGCGCGTCTTCGGCGTTTACTGAATTCGACGGACTTGCGCCGCGCGCTGGCGCGGACAATAATCCGTTCGACATGCTGAACGGCCCTGTCGTTTCGTCCAGTCGGCTGGAATTGTTCGGCAAATGCCCCCTAGCCTATTTCTTCAAATATACGTTGGGAATAAAACTGCCTGATGAAGTCGTAACCGATCCTTACGTCTGGCTGAAACCGCTCGAAACAGGCAGCCTGCTGCATGAAGCTTTTGAAGATTTCTATTCTGTGGTGATGTCCGAAAAAAGATTGATCCGGGCCGAAGACGAGAGCCTGCTGGTTTCAATAATCGAAGAACGGGCCGCCGAATACAAGGAGATGATGCCGCCTCCGTCTGAGCCTGTGTATGAAGCGGCAATGGAAAGTTTGAAAAGAACAGCGAAGATTTTCATCGTTGAGGAATTGAAGCTGGCCGGATCGAGCGCGCCGAGATTTCTTGAGGCGTCTATAGGGCTGGAAAGGGAACGCGAGGGAAAAGGGACGCCGCTGGATTCGCCGGAGCCTGTCGAGTTGCGACTGCCGGGAGGGAGAATCCGCGCGCGCGGGCGCATCGACCGTGTGGATGCCCTGCCCGCTAAAGGCGATAATGTTTTTTTCCTTTGGGACTACAAGACCGGCGGAACATATAAATACCGCGCGAAAGACCCGTTCAACGAAGGCCGTGTCGTGCAGCACGCGTTGTACGTGGAAATGGCGAAGGTTGCGATTGAGCGGACGTTAGGCGGCAAATCAGCCGTCGCCGGATTCGGTTTCTTCTTCCCAAGTCAGAAAGGCGGAGGGGAACGAATAGCATGGGGATCGGAAGAACTCGATGGAGGATTGAACGTCATTGACGCCATCTGCCGCGCCGCAGCCGACGGCGCGTTCATCGCAACTAACAACTGCGACGATTGCGGAAGCGGAAAGTTCCAATGCGAGTACGCGGCTATCTGCCGGGATGTGTCTACGGTGGCAGACGCAGCGGACGCAAAACTGGCAAACCCGGAAAATGAAGCGCTGTCCGCATTGAGGGAGCTGAAGAACTATGAATGACAACAATAAGAAAGCCTTGGAAGACAAGCGGGACAGAGAAAGGATATCCCGCGAACTAAACACGACAATGCTTGTGGAGGCCGCGGCGGGAACTGGAAAAACTACGAGCATGATGTCCCGCATGGCGAACCTTGTGTCGTCGGGAGAGGCGCGCGTAGAAAACATAGCCGCAGTGACATTCACCCGTAAAGCCGCCGCCGAACTGCGGGACAGATTCCGGGTCGAACTGGAGAAGCGCGTTAACGATGCGTCTGGACGAGAGCGCGAACTGCTATCCCAAGCGCTCGAACACATTGAACGCTGTTACATCGGAACCATCCACTCATTCTGCGCGCGCCTTCTGAGAGAACGCCCAATCGAAGCGGGCGTCGGTATCTCTTTCCGGGAAATCGAGGAAGAAGAAGACAGCGAGCTTAAACAAAAAGCGTGGGACGTGTTCATGTCCACCCTTTACACATCCTCTGACAACCTATACAAAGAATTGATTGAGCGAGGCATTTATACGGAAACGCTTTTCGAAACTTTCAAAATAATCACCGATTACCCCGATGTTGATGAATGGCCTGTCGGACACACAAGCAAACCGGATTTCTCCCCTGCCCTTCAGCCGGTCATGGTGTATTGGAGACGCGTTGACGCATTGCTTCCGAAATTGAGAGGCGTGGATTTCGGCAACGACAATCTCATGCCCGCTCTATTTTCGGTTCACCGCGCCATAAGCCATACGGATTTTTCCGACGACATCCAGTTCGCCTCTTTGCTGGCTCGTTTTGAAAAAGTCCCGTCCATAGTTCAAAAGAACTGGCCACGAGGAAAAGATCAGGCGCTCGACGAAAAGATGGCATGGGCAAGCATCTCGGAAAACTACGCGGTTCCGCTTGTCAGACAATGGAGAGAATACTGCTATCCGCCGGTCATGGAGGCAGTCAAGCGCGCCGTCGGGACATACGAAAAGCTGAAGGCTGAAAGCGGCGGGCTTAACTTTCAAGACCTGCTGATGAAGGCTGCGGTTTTGCTGAAAAGCAATCAGGAAGCGAGAAGGTATTTCCGCGAGCGCTACGCGCGGCTTCTGGTCGATGAGTTTCAGGACACCGACCCAGTGCAGGCGCAGGTGATTCTATATCTGACGGCGGACGACCCGGCGGAGAAGGACTGGCGGAAATGCCGACCCGCACCCGGCTCTCTGTTCGTCGTCGGCGACCCGAAGCAGTCCATCTACAGATTCCGCCGCGCGGACATTGCCACATACAACAAAGTGAAAACGATAATCGAAGACACCGGGGGAACAGTCGCTTCGATGTCAGTGGGATTCCGAACTATCGCCCCGATTGTCGATTGGGTTAACGATAGATTCGCCGCCGTGTTTCCTGAAAAGGCTACGGATTACGCGCCGCAACGGCGCGACCTGCTGGTTGGAAGGACGGACGGCTCGAACGGAACTCTGCGCGGACTTTTCAAAATCACAGCTCCTACAGATTTCAAAGACCAGCCGGACGGATTCACGGACATTGTAGAGTGGGACGCTGACTATATCGCGCGATTCATAAGAAAAGCGATTGACGAAAAGATGACCGTGCCCAGAACGAAAGATGAAATCGAGAAAGGCGCGACGCCTGAAGCGCGACCCGGCGATTTCATGATTATCACTTACAAGAAAAGCCATTTGAGCAAATACGCGCGAAAGCTGGGCGAATTGGGGATGCCGCATCAAGTGACAGGAGGCGCGGCGCTGAACGAGATTTCGCAGCTTGAACTGCTGTATCTGTGTCTTTCGGCTGCGGCGCGGCCCGACGACTCTGTCGCTCTGGTCGCCGCGCTCAGAAGCGAATTGTTCGGCATAAGCGACGCGGCTCTCTATGACTTCAAAAAAGCTGGAAACTCTTTTGATTTCAGGCGCGACGTAAAAGAAACCGGACTCGATTCGAAAGACGCGGAGACGATCAGAGACGCATTCGAAAGTCTGAAGAGATATGAAAAACTACTGTCGAAGATGCCGCCTGCTGCCGCTACTGAGATAGCCGCCGCCGAACTGGGGCTTGTCGCCGAAGCCTGCGCGGACACAGCAGGGAATATCAATGCTGGAAGCATGTTGAAAGCTGTCGAACTGATGCGGGCGGCGCGCGCTGACAACTGGTCGGCGGCGGACTTAGTGGAACGATTAGGCGCGATAATCAGCCGAGAGCAGACCTATGACGGAGCGCCGGCGAAATGGCATGAATCGTCTGTCGTAAGAGTGATGAACCTGCACAAGGCGAAAGGGCTTCAAGCGCCTGTCGTCTTTCTTGCAGGGCCTGCCGGGGCGTCCCGGCACGAGCCTTCGCTGCGGATAGACCGCTCCGGCGAGGGGACGGACGGATATATTGTCGCGCGTGGCCCAAGCAGGGGACGCGGCGAAGGGATAGCGCTAGCGGCTCCCCCTGAATGGTCGGAACACGCCAATGAAGAATCAAAGTATCAGGAAGCCGAAAAGGACCGTCTGATGTATGTGGCCGCGACGCGCGCCGGAGCCATGCTGTGCGTGTCGTGTCGTTCGTCATACGACAACTTCAATCCGTGGCGCTTTTTCAAAGAGTCGCTGAAAGACGCGGTCGAACTTGACGATCCCGGCCCGCGCTCCGCTCCGCGAGTCAAAGAAATCAAGCTGTCCGCGAAAGCTGCCGTTGCGGCCGCAGATTCGGCTGCCCGCCGCGTCAACGCCTGCGCCGCTCCAACTTATCGAGTCGAAGCGGCGAAAACCTACTCAGGAACGTATTCCACAACCGCCGCTGAAGGAGCCGCCGATTATCTTCTCGCAGACAAAGCGATGGAATGGGGAACTGTCATCCACATGTTGCTGGAAGCCGCCATGAAAAAACCGGGAACCGACTTGCGCGCTCTTGCCGTATCGGAGCTTCAGCATAATGAGATGAGCGCAGAGCTTGCGGACGAGGCGGCGGCGGTTGTTTCGGCAGCAATGAAGTCCGAAATATGGGCGAGAGCCTCGAGAGCATCGCGCCGCTTAGTCGAAGCTCCGTTTGTTGTTAAGATATCTGAGCCTGAAACAGAGAGCGACTCAACCGAGAAAGATTTCTTGATTCGCAGCGTAGTCGACCTAGCGTTCGAGGAGCCGGACGGATGGGTTATCGTAGATTACAAAACGGACGACCGTCCCGGCAGAAATTTGGCGGCTCTGACGAGCAAGCACATGCCGCAGTTGAAGATTTACGCTCGAGCGTGGAGCGAATGCGCGGGACTCAAAGTCAGCGAGATCGGCGTCTTTTTCGTCAACACCGGCTCTTATTGTTCAGAGCGGCTGTGATTCGCCGTCGGAGTTTTTTGTTTTATAATAAGTTTGCTATGAGCGCTAACAAAATGAATCGGATGATGTTGGTTGCCGCGCGAAGAATTTGGACGCTCGCAATTATTGCGGCCGCTTTAATTCTTTCATTGGCGTCTCGCCATGCGGCGGCGCAAGTTGAGACGCTCCGCGCCGACGCGCCGATGATTCTGATACCGATGGATTTCGAACAGACGGATCATCTCAGAGCCTACGGGTTGGCATACTGGTGTCTTGAAGCTGCTCGAGGATACAAAGTTCAATGGCTTTTGAATTATCGCGGAGGCTCGTTCTTGGCTCCTGAAGCGAGGGAGATACGAGACCGCGCGACTGTTATGGGAGTGTCATACCGCGTTCTGGATCCCGGCGAAGTGAATCGCATTTATCATGAGATGACGCAAACGAATTCCGAGGCCGTCATACTCGACAAAGCCCCCAAAGTGGCAGTATACGTCCCGCCGACCGCCGATCCGTGGGACGACGCGGTGAGATTGGTTTTAGGCTACGCGCAGATTCCGTATGACACCGTCTGGGACCCTGAAGTGATAGCGGGAAAACTATCGGATTACGACTGGCTTCATCTTCATCATGAGGATTTTACGGGACAATACGGCAAGTTTTATGGGAGTTTCAAGAACGCCGACTGGTATCTGCGCATCGTGAAGTCGGCAGAGACGATGGCCGCTCAACTGGGATTTTCATCCGCACAGGAGTTGAAGGGAGAAGTCGCGACCGCTATCAAAGATTACGTGCGGAACGGAGGGTTTCTGTTTGCGATGTGTTCAGCTCCTGACAGCCTCGACGTCGCTCTTTCCGCGAGAGGATTGAATATTGCGCCTATGGAGATCGGGGGAGCGCCGATGACTCCGGGCGCTCAGGATAAATTGGATTATTCAGCTGCTCTCGCATTCACTGATTTCAGAATTGTGACCGATCCCATTGCTTATGAGATATCAGACATAGACGCAATAACAGATGTGCCGGGACTGAACCATCCTAGGTCGGACTTCCTGAATCCTCTTCTGGCCCCGGAATTCGAACTGTTCGAGTTTTCCGCAAAACAGGATCCGGCCCTGTCCATATTCGTTCAGAACCACGCCGCGCGCATCCGTTTTTTTCACGGCCAGACAACCGACTTCAGACGCGACAGAATCAAAGACAACGTCGTCGTTTTGGCCGACACTCCCGGAACAGACAGAGTGCGATATATTCACGGCTCTCTGGAAAAAGGAAGTTTCACATTTCTGGGCGGACATGACCCGGAGGATTTCTCGCACTTGGTAGGGGATCCTCAGACAGATGTTTCCATCCACGCAAATTCGCCGGGTTACAGGTTGATTTTAAACAATGTGCTTTTCCCTTCGATGCAAAAGAAAGAGAAAAAAACCTGATTTAATTAGAATAATTGGCGATTGGAGCGTCGAAATCTAGTTCCGGCGGGCTATTGTCATAATTCAAGCGCGAAAATAGAATATCGGGGTACACCGCGGGCGCGGCGAACGTTTGCGAATATGCGGAGGGCGCCCTGAATGTCGTACTACCCTAAAGGCAAAGGCATATTCTGTCTCGAAGGCGACTGGTGGGGAATCCGCGATACCACCACTGTCGAGACTATGCTTCAATTCATTCAGAAATCGGGACGCGTCCCCATTCCCTACATTCACAGGGACATAGGCACGTTTTTTGAATTCAGATACTATATGTGGAAATGGACTCAACAGGCGCAGAAAGACCATCCTATACTGTATCTTGCATTCCACGGGATTCCCGGCGGAGTGTATGTGGGCGATAAAAGAAAGTCCGACTCATTAGTCTCGCTGGAGACAATGGGGGAACTGTTGAAGGGCAAATGCCGCAGGCGCATAATCGTAATTGGCTCGTGCGAAACGCTTGCCGTCAGCCCCGCTAGGATTCATAAATTTCTCAAAACGACCCGCGCAGCCGCCGTTTGCGGTTATCGCAAAGAAGTCGAATGGGTCACTTCAGCCGCGCTCGAAATCATCCTCCTTTCCACTATGCAACAGAACGAATTCACGATTGCGGGAGCTAAATCTATAAAAAACAGAATGAAAAAGATGGTTCCCAGTCTCATAAGCGAGCTTCAGTTCAGCATGATTGTCCGCAAGGATTAAACTCGCCGAAAACAAGAAAAACACAATTTTTGACAACATTTTTTTTAACCTTGCCTAAAGGCCGCGCTTCTTGACGCCGATATGGTAATACAACAGGCGTTTTAAAAAGTTTTCAGCCGACAAGGATGTCGGTTCTTTATCAGAGAGGATACCTTATAGAGCTTATTAATAAATTCACCAAACCGGAAAATCGCAAATCCGATTGTTTTACGACATTGCTATTAGCGCGGCTTGAGGGATGGAGATAGGCGAACCGTTTTGTTCGAAGCAGGAAATACGACATGCTGCCTGAGCGGAGATGAGCTATGATTATCAACTTTAATGGCGAATCTGCATTTGCCACTAATCAATCAAGACTTCAAGGGTTGAACATATCAAAAGCGGTTGAGAGACTGTCATCTGGATTGAGAATAAACCACTCCGCTGACGATCCTTCAGGTATGGCAATTTGCTCCGGCGTAAAAGCGCAACTGCGCGGAGTAACATCCGCGATTCACAATGTGGAAGAATCGATCAAGCTTTACAGCTTGAGGGACGCGTATCTCGAAGGGTTTAATCAGAAACTTGAGAGAATCAGAGACCTTGCCGTCCGCGCTTCCAATGACGCCACTCTGACGGTCGGCGATTTGTCCGCCATGAACTCGGAAGCTCAGAAACTTAAAGACGAAATAAATCGAACCACTATGTCTTCGTATGAGGTTGACGGCGGAAAATTGTTGTTTAATCCGGGCGATCTTGATGTGATCTGGGTTCTCGACGTCACAGGAAGCATGATGCCGTATGCCAACTCCCTCTACAATGACTCTGAAGCGATGTTTGACCAATTCGCAAGCGCGGGATTCGATCTGAGAATGGGCGTAGTGGGATTCGACGAAATCGTAAGGCCCGCCGGAACTCAGTCTTTTCACGCCGACGCCGCAAGTTTTCAGTCGGACGTCGACGCCATGAGAACGATAATTAACAACCCGATAAGCGGAAACGAAAACGGTCTGGCGGCGATAAACTGGGCTTTAGACAGCGGTTCGCTCGGAGGCGACTTCAGGGCTGACGCGAAAAAGATAGTAATTTTGATAACCGATGAAGACGCTGACGATTTCTACGCGCCGGGCGAGACTTCATATTACGATAATTACCCTATAGCGTTTCCCGCCGGGCCTCCTATGACCGGCCCTTACATGGAACAGAACGACCCTGCGGCGCACGCAGATCCGGGAAATCTCAGACAGGACACTATTGATAATCTGATATCAAAAGACGCCACTCTTCACACCGTCGGGCTGGTCGGAGGCGGAACTGTCAATTGGTTTAATTTTATGGGGATGTGGTTTTCGCTTGGCGTCAACCATTACACGCTTCAAAACAGCCCCGACGAGGATTATCAGCTTGTGGCGACCGCGCCTGGCGTGGACGGCGGCGTTTTCACGCTCGACACCGGAGGAGCGTGGGTCTCAAGCATCACAGGGGCGATGTTGACTGGCGGTTCACCGTGGGACGCAAATTTCCATGTCGGGCCTGATTCAAATCACACTCTAGTCGCAAACCTTCAGACTGTCGGCTCGTCATATCTGGCTATCGACGGAATAAATCTTGCCACAGGCGATTCAGCCCGCAATTCAATCGAAATCGTCGACAGGGGCATGACTCTCCTCGCCGACGAGCGCGCCGCAACAGCTCACGCCGTTCAGAAACTCAACTACATTCTTAACGACCTTTCCAATCAACAAATCAATCTCGCATCTTATAAGTCGAATATCGAAGACGCGGACATCGCGCAGGAAGTCGTCGCGATGACTATCAACAACATAGTCGCGCAGACGACTGTCGCGGCTCAGATTCAATCTCAGGTAAGTCCCGCTCGCGCGATGCAACTCATAAACGTAGTCAGCAACACTCGCGCCGTTGATGAATTCAACGATATTTTTACAATAACCTAGTTTTGATTTGATTTGTTTATAGGAATTTCCTCGCGATTGCCTTTATTAAATCCGATAACGTTCTTGACTCCGATATCCGCCAACATTTTTTCAGCCGTTTCAAACCCGGCTCCGATATCTTGAGGTCTGTGAGCGTCCGAGCCGAGACAAATTGGAACTTCCAATTCCAACGCGTATTTCGCCAGAGCCTCAGATAAATACGGCCTTCCCAAATCACTGAATAATCCGGCTGTGTTCAATTCCAGAACCATCCCTGCCTCGCAGACGGCTTCTATTGCTCCTCGCGCAAGCTCGTCATAAAGTTTTTCGCATTCTCCGAAATACACGCTCTTGCCATTCGCTCCCACCCTGTCGAACTTGCGCGCCAATTCGAGATGGGACAACGCGTCATAAATCCCCATCTTCGTCAGGTCTAATATTGAGCCGAAATAGGCATGCAGAAATTGCTCTGGACTCTTCCGTTCGATATAAGCGCGGAACACGTCTTCGTCTAAGTCCCAACTCACATATCCGGCGTCCAATCCGGGAAGGCCATCGCAGTCCTTTCCGGCGGGAAGAAAATGCATTGAGCCATGTATCCCGGACACTTTCAATCCTCTTCTGTCAGATTCTTCAATCAGCGACTTGAGTATGTTTTTCGTCTCATCTTCCAGCCCGCTTACGAAATCAAGCTCGAAGCCGACCGGATAGTCCAATTCTTGAAACTGCATGAAAAAATGGCCCAGTTCCCGATCGTAGATGGTTACGCCAAAGTCAGCCAATCTTGAATTCATGAGTTTTTCTGGGAGCGGCGCGTGCTCTCTAATGCCTGCTATTACGCCCTTTGATTCCGCCGATTCGAGCACGGGCTTCAGCAAATGGGGAGGAGCCGGGTCGAGATGTTGCCTCAAATGGGTATGATTGTCATACATTTTCATCGTTCCACATCCTTTTCATTATGTAGTTATATATTTGCGGGTCGAAAAAATCAAAATCCAAGCTATTTGCGCGTCCACAGTCGCTCTTTCGCAGGCATTTGTATAAAAGCATTCCGTTGATTATATTTATGTAGCTTTGGAGGAAGACTCGGCATGGATGGCGTTTTCAAGCTCAGATGCGGTTTCGAGCCGTCGGGCGATCAGCCCGCAGCCATCAAACGCATGCATGAGAGCGTCCGGGCCGGCTCTAAATACACCACGCTTCTTGGCGTAACAGGCTCTGGGAAAACCTTCACCGTAGCCAATCTTATTGAGAAGATTCAACGGCCTACTCTAGTCATTGCCCACAACAAAACGCTCGCCGCTCAATTGTGCAATGAATACAAAACTTTTTTTCCCGACAATGCCGTCGAATATTTCATCAGCTACTACGACTATTATCAGCCTGAAGCTTATATAGCGTTTTCCGACACTTACATCGAAAAAGACGCCGGCATCAACAAAGAAATCGAGCGGCTTCGCCACTCCGCGACTCAAGCTCTCCTCTTGAGAAGAGACGTGATAGTCGTCGCCAGCGTTTCCTGCATATACGGCCTCGGCTCTCCCGATGATTACAGAAATGAATGCGTAACGCTGGAAGTAGGCGCGGAGAAAGACAGGGACGATCTGTTGCTTGAGCTTGTCGGAAAACAATACGCCAGAACGGATGACTCGCTCGAAAACGGGACTTTCAGAGTGCGCGGCGGCTGCGTGGAGATCATGCCTTCCGACCGTGAAGACATTATCAAGCTGGATTTCTTCGGCGACGAGCTCGAAAGAATCACTATTATCGATCCGCAAAACGGCGATTCCCTCAGTTCTCCCGACCGAATTATGATTTTTCCGGCTTCTCACTATGTTCTAATGAGAGACAGGCTGAACGATGTTTTGACCTCCATACAAACTGAGCTTGAGGAAAGACACCGAGAACTGCGCGCTCTCGGCAAGGAGGCCGAGGCAAACAGGCTTTGGGAACGCACGATGTACGACTTGGAAATGATCCGCGAAATGGG
>JAKQBV010000230.1 GCA_029573925.1 bacterium | reverse complement strand
TTTCGAAATAATGTCACAGGCAGCGAGTAAAATGCAAAACAAAGTTGTCGTATTCTAATGGATTGACAAAAAGGGAAGGAAATTCTGGTATAATGTGGCAGCCACACAACAAAAACGGAGGCATATATGTTTAACTTGGTTGATGAGAAATGGATTCCCGTTCTATGGAACAACGGACTAGTTAGCAATATCGGCATTAAGGAAGCGCTCACACGAGCGGGAAATATACGACAGATAGCAGCAAGCAACCCTATGGACCGCTTTGCTATTATGAGGTTCCTGCTGGCTGTGCTTTATTGGTGCAAAAGGAACCCGGCAGAAAACGAAGCCACATTGACGGGAGAATCGCTGCCATCCGAATGGTTCGAAAAACTTGACACCGAAAAAGAATGCTTCAATCTTCTTGGCGACGGTAAACGGTTTTATCAGGATTACAAACATGAACGCAAAAAAAAGACAGCTAACTATTTGTTGCAAGAAATACCGACGGGAACAAATAAATGGCACTTTCATCACTCAACTGATGGTGTTGATGGTTTGTGTCCAAACTGTTGCGTGATGGGATTGTTAAGATTGCCGCTGTTTTCTACTTCTGCTGGAAGAGGATATTCTCCCGGAATCAATATGAAACCGCCTATTTATTTTATGTACGAGGGAAATTCGCTTGCGGACACTTTGAAATTATCGTGGCGAAAAGAACTCAACCTAGGAATGCCTTTATGGGCAAACCCAAACAAAAGCATACCGGAAAAAGACGATGTCCCATTGCTAGTGGGAATGACATGGTCTCCTCGTATGATATGGTTGGACATGCCAGAGCGAAATCAAGATATCTGTATTTCTTGTGGGAGAAAAGACCATCTTATCCGTAAGTGTCAGTATTCTGGTATTGGTAGCGCTAAAACGGATGATGATTCGGGCCGTAAGTGGCAGGACCCGCATGTTTTTTATGTGATTTCAGAAAAAGAAGATGTCGGCTCTCTTCATGCTAAAAACGCGCTAGGATCCTATGATGCCGCTTCGGGCCAATGGAGTGAAATCGTTAAAGAAGCCCTGCTCGCGCATATGGAAAATATTCAAAATAGTAATATTTATGAGTCTATGGCCCGCAATAAGTCGCGCATCTGGGTTGTTAGCTTCTCAACCATTAAAAATGACAACTACATTGAAGCTGTTGAATGGCATTTTAGTCTCCCTGCTTTGAAAAAGCAGAATGATGATAAGAATAACTATTTTGATATTTGGGAAAACGAAGCATTCAATCTCGTCAAAAAAGCTCAGCCATACAACCCCAATAAAAACGAAAAGCAAAAGATGCGCCGCAAAAACAGCGAACTTCGTCCAACAATACACGCCATCCGGCCGCATGTGGAGCATGTGGTTTCGTCGCGTCTTGACGAATTGCTCACAGGCGACGCTGACGCGTGGGACAAAGCCGCCCAAGAGTATCGTCCTATGATGGAGGCAATCGCAGGCTCTTTGTCTCCGGGTTTCACAACAGCCGCGCTTGAACGGCGAACGCAGATATCGCGCGTCGTTCCCGATATGCGAGAAAAAAAATCAACCGGGAAATCCCGCGAGAAGAAAGGAGGAAAGAAAAATGAGTGAAACGTCTCATTTCATTGACGCTTTAACCCGTCTCAAAGCAGGCGATTTAAGCTTGTTGCGCTTGCACTCAGGCCAAGACCTTGACGAATCAATCCAAGGCTTTGACTTGTTTACCGGAATATGGTGGCCGTTGCGGCAGAGAAGCCAACGCGCCCCGCGCCGCGATGTGGCATGGCTTGTCGCTAAACTTTTCGCAAAATGCCCGATAACACGTGAGCAGAACAAAACATTAGCCGCACAATTGAGGCGAACAATCTCCGGCAAAGACCCGGACAAAGAACTTCAGCAAACGAGGCGAAGGTTCGATGACCTTCTTTTATCGCCCCTTCACAGTATCGAGCCGCACTTGCAATGGGCTCTCGATAAAATAGCGTCAAAAGAACTCACCCTCGACTGGGTCAAACTGACCGACGATCTTTCTTACTGGGAACGCGATTCAACCCGCCTGAAATGGGCGGAAGAATTTTTAAACAAATCAAAAGGAGAAAACCATGCTTATTGAAATCTACATCATTCAAAACCACAGCCCGGCCAATCTGAACCGGGACGATCTCGGCGCGCCGAAAACATGCTATTTCGGAGGCGTCATGCGCTCTCGCATTTCAAGCCAGTGCGTCAAGCGCAGCATCAGGATGAGCGATGAGTTCAAATCTCTTTGCGGCGGTATCCGCACAAGACAGTTGGCAACTATCATCTCAGAAAAGATTCAAGGAAAAGCCGACGCAAAAAAGAGAGCGACAGCCATCCTGAAAAAATGCGGGATATCTTCTAAAAATGATGAGAACAGCGACATGCTGATTTACACAACCAAAGAGGCGGTCGCAAGAATGGCGAACTTGCTAGAAAACAGCGCCGGGAAACCAGACGATGAACTTGCCGCCCAATTCGGAGAACTGATATCCGAATTGACTGCCGTGCCCGACATGGCATTGACAGGCAGAATGCTCGAAACCGGCGTGCTTAAAGACACAACCGTCGAGGCCGCGCTTCAGGTCGCTCACGCCATATCCACGCACGAGGCGCGCCCTGAAGTGGACTACTACGTCGCCGCCGACGATATTCCGGGCGACGACGCGGGCGCGGGGTATGTTGACGAGGCTTTTTTCTCGTCAGCTTGCTTTTACAAGTATTTCTCAATTGACTTCGAGCAGCTTGCTAAAAACCTGAAAGGCAACAACGAACTGGCCGCCCACACCGTTGGCGCTTTTATACGCGCCGCTGCGATGGTGAATCCCACAGGCAAGCAAAATAGTTTCGCCGCGCACAATCCTCCGGACGGCATTCTGGTTGAGATAAAGAGTTCCCCCATCAGCTACGCGAATGCTTTCGCAAGGCCGGTTTCCATAAGCGATGGCCGCGATATTGTTTCTCAGAGCATCGCTCAACTCGGTCAATACATCAACGATTTGGACGCCGGTTACGGAAAACCCGAAAAAAGATTCTGGTTTTCTCCGAATCTGCGACAGCCGTTGCTCGCCATTGACGACAAAAACGAAGTCGAGTTGACGGAGAACAACATCAAAACGCTCGACGAACTTATTCCCGCGCTGATTGCCGCTATCGGGTATGACTGGGACAAAGTCAAAGAGGTTGTTGTGAACACAGAGGTGGCGTGATGGGCGACAACACATTATTTCTCCGCCTCGAAGGGCCTTTGCAGGCATGGGGGAGCCATGAGTCAAAATTTGTCGTTCGCAGGACCTCTGAAGCGCCAACCAAGTCCGGCGTGTTGGGGATGATATGCGCGGCGATAGGGGTTCCTCGGTCTGAAGCGGCCTTGGAATGGTTGCCGAAGCTTCGTTCCTTGCTCATGGGGGTTCGCATAGACAAGCCGGGCGTCCGGTGGTGGGACTACCACACAGTTGGGGCCGGAATGCAGATGAGAATTGCGGAAGCCGAAGGAAAAACGAAGGATGGCCCTTTGCTCACGCGTCGCGAGTATCTTTGCGACGCTTCATTTTTAGTCGCTTTGCAGGGCGACGCCGCGCTAATCAGCAAACTTGAAAAGTCTGTCAGAAACCCCAAATGGACACTTTATCTCGGAAGAAAAGCCTGTGTTCCATCCCGTCCGATGATTGAGCGACCATCGGGAGAATATTCAGATTTGGTTTCGGCGTTGACCTCCGTTCCATGGCGAAAAAGGAACAAGGAAGACATCGCCCCCAAAACCGTGGAATGCCTGTTGGAATGGACACCCACAAAGGCGCAGCCGGAAGCGCCGCCGGACGCCCTTGTCTGGCACGATGTGCCTATCCTATTCGAGCCTCCATCCCATCAGCCTAGATTCCTGACGCGAACCAGCTTTGTAGTCGGAACAAACGGCGATGTTCATCTGGATGAAAAAGCGGCGCAGACCGGAACCCCGACGCCTCCGCGCCCCCGCGCGGATTACACCGACTCCGCCTATAGAAAAGCCCGCGCCGAACGTTTGGACTCCGATCACGGTCTTTGTGTCTTCTGTAAATCTCCCGCCACAACAGTTCAGCACATAACCTATCGTCGCGCAGGCGGGAATGAATCGCAAGAAGATTTGCGCGCCCTTTGCCGCCTCTGCCATGACGCTGTCACCATGATCGAGTACGGTCTCGGCATGGGCATTGACCGAATCAATCCCGAACTCCCTCAATGGCGAGACGATATTATCAACAAGCGCGAGGAGATTATTAAATTCCGTTCGCTGGAAACCCGCCGCAGGCGGCCCAGCGCAGAGGAGGTGGAATAAACGTCATGTTTCTTTCTTGCCTTTTGATAAACACAGGGGACAACCCCGACCGACCGCGACCGGGCAGATTATGGATGCGCAACCTTTACAGAGTGCACCAGCGACTTTCAATGGCTTTTCCGTCGTCATCAAGAATTTCTGATGACGCGGATTTTTTACAGCCATTCATCCCTGAAGATTTCGGCGACAGGCATGTCCATGTTCCCCGCAGCCCGGACACAGGATTTCTGTTCCGCATCGACCCGCTTTCGGGCGGCTCCGCCGCCATAATCGTTCAGTCCTCCGCCTTGCCTGATTGGGATTACGCGTTTCACAACGCCAAGCATCTTCTTTCGGCTCCCCCTCAAGTCAAAGTTTTTGAACCTTCTTTTGAGCATGGCCGGAAATACCGATTCAGGCTGCTGGCAAACCCCACTCGAAAGATAGACACAAAAACCGGGCCTGACGGAAAAAAACGCAATGGCAAACGGGTGGCCGTGCCCGCCGACAAACTTGAAGAATGGATGTATATACGCTCGGAGCGAGCGGGCTTTTTCATCGATAAGGATTCTTTGTCCGTAAAGCCGTCTTACGTTTACATAAATAACTCTAAAGACGGCAAGGGACAACAGCTTCGCGCCGCCCGATACGAAGGAATCATTTCCATATCAGACCCGGTCAAATTCAAAGAGGCCGTTGTAAGCGGAATAGGAAGCGGCAAAGGTTACGGATTCGGCCTCATAAGCGTTGCCGGGATTTGACGCTAATGCGAAATTTACAGGATTTGCCAAAATTCGAGGACAGATGGAGCCATCTATACCTCGAACACGGAAGGCTGGACGAAAAGTCCGGAGCCTTGCTGTTTCACGGCGCGGACGGGTCTATTGAGATTCCAATTAACCAGCTTGGTCTCCTTCTGCTTGGCCCCGGCACAACCACGTCCCACGCGGCTATGCGTTTTCTAGCTGACAACAACACTCTCGTGTGTTGGACCGGAGAACAAGGCGTCCGCATGTATGCTCACAGCACAGGCGGCTCTCATTCTTCAAAACGCTTGCTCCGGCAAGCCGTTCTTTATGCGAATATGGAGACTCGCATTGCCGTCATCCGTCGCATGTATAATATGCGCTTTCCGGAGAAATTGGCGGACACTGTTTCGCTGGACACTGTCAGAGGAATGGAAGGCCACAGAGTCAGGGAGTCATACCGCAAACTAGCGGAGGAGCACGGCGTGATTTGGCGCGGCAGAACATACAATCCGCAGAATTGGGATCAGGCCGACCCGCTTAACCGGGCGCTTTCGTCGGCATTCTCGTGCCTCTACGGCTTGTGCCATGCCGCGATACTCTCTGCGGGCTATTCTCCTGCAATCGGATTCATACATACCGGCAAAATGCTCTCTTTCGTCTATGACATCGCCGATCTCTACAAAATGGAAATAGCCGTCCCGGCCGCTTTTCATATATGCTCTGAATGCGACGTAGACGTAGAGCGAAAAGTTAGATTGGCATGTCGAGACATTTTTCACAAAACAAAATTGATGAGGCGAATTTTGCCGGACATAGCGGAGGTGTTGGATGCTAGTGATGATATTGGAGAAATCCCCGGCGAGCTTGAGGGGAGACTTATCACGCTGGATGATAGAGCCGCGTCCGGGACTTTACCTTGGCAATCCGAGCGCGAGGATTAGAGATGTCTTGTGGGATAAAGCCGTCGGAAGAATTCGCGACGGGGGAGTCACCCAGATATGGAGCGACACCCGCTCACCGCAGGGATATCTTTTTCGCACTGCGGGGAAACCGGCTCGGCCTATAATAGATGTTGACGGAATAGCCTTGGCGCTTTCACCATATAAGAATAAAGATTTGTCCTCAACGCAAAATCAAAGAAAGGACGCTGTCGATTTGGAGGATGAGTTAATTGACAACACTACATAACGTGGTATAAATAAAACTGACACACAAAATGTCGGTGTATTCCCCACACGCGTGGGGGTGAACCGT
>JAKQBV010000224.1 GCA_029573925.1 bacterium | reverse complement strand
ATATATGATTTTTGTTTTGCCTTGATTGATAACTTCCATTTTGCTGAAATCGAGAGACATTGTTTGCGCCCTCCGTCGGCAGTCAATATTTTGGAGTGTGATTATAACATACGAGCCGTTTATATGGATAGATGGTTAAGCTATAAAACACAACTAAAAAGTCATACGCGTTTCTCAGCGACGATGCCACAGGTTGCAGATTTTTTTTGTGTTAATTAAGCATATAAAATTTAGAACGCCGATGGCCGCGCAAACTACTTCGCTTTGTCGGGTATTTTGTCTCTGAATATCTCTGTTTTTTCGGAAGCCAGCAAGCTTTGGAGATACGTTTGAGCAGCCTTCTGTTGCGCGTCGAGATTTAATTTTGCGTATATCTGGGGGCTTACCAGTTCAAATGGCGCTATGTCGCCGTTTTCATCAGTAAAAAGGTTCCGATTCTCATCATAATACCTTTTTACGACTTCCGGCGACACTCTCGATTTGCCTCGAATTTCCTCCTGAAAAACCTTGTTGGCGAGTTGAGCGCGCCTGAACTCTTCGACTTTTTTCTGAATATCCGGGTCTTTATGATAGCCTTTTTGCAAAGCGGCGTCGGCCATAAGCTCTTGAGATATTCTTGCGCTGAGCAGTTCTATTTTTTCTTCTCTTGATAACTGGCTTGGGTCCATCATCGTGTCTCTGACAATCTGATCCAAGTCCGACAGCGTAATCTCCACGCCTTTGACCACCGCTACGATAGTTTCCTTTTCGGCGTCCGTTTTCTCGCCTTCAGCGGCGCGGCGCGAATCCATGAAGCGTCCGGTTCTTTCCATACACTCTGAAATCAGCGGCGCGGATTTCTTTGCAAAACTTCCGTCCGGTTGAATATAGTCGATCATTACATAGTGGGCCAGAGCATTGTCGCAGTCAGACATCTTTTCTCTGTATATTTCCGCAATGGCAAAATGGATTTCCGCTTTGTCCGCCGCGGTCAGCCCTGACACCGAAAGGTTTCTTTCGTATGCTTGTATAGCCTGAAGATTCAAACCTCGCTCGGACATCTCGGAGGCATAGTCTCCCATCCATTTTTCGACAGAGCCGTTCGACGCGCAGGGCCGGCATCCGGCAAGCGCGAAAGCAAACGCCGCTAGAGAAATAAAAGTGAATAAAAAATGATTGGATTTTAACAAACGCTTTTGACTCATTTGAACACCGCCTTTGTTTAGTGGCGAACCGCGCCGTCGCGAACCAAATTATTATAGCAGTAACAAGAAGGATTGGCTCAGACAAAAACACATTGGGGCGCGGAAAGTATTAAAAAAAACCGCGAGCGGAATGCGCTCGCGGTTTCGGTTGCGTGTTGCGATTAGAATTAGAAAAGTTTCAAAGGTTCGTAGTTTTCTTCTTTTATCCAGTCCGTCATTTCAATGAGTCCGACGCGGACATCGGGGTATGCGAACTTGAACCCGATGTCTTTAAGCTTCTGGTTGGAGAAAATGTAATCGTACTGGAGGTAGCCGACGGTGGCGTCTTCGAGGATGGGTCGTTTGTGAGTCAGGTGGATTGCGCCTGCTGCGGATATCTTGGCGGCCAGATGACCGATGCTTATCAGGATGTTTCTGTCCAAGCTGATTTTAATCGGCATGGTGGGTCTACCGAGAAGACCGGCGATGAGGTACAGGAAGTCGGACACGCGGATGTTGGAATCGTCGATAAGAGTGAAGACTTCTCCATTCGTTTTCTCGTCGGGAGCTTCGAATAGGAAAATGCCAGCGCGAGCCACGTCTTTGACGTGTATCGAAGGCAGCCGGACGTCGAGTTTCTCCGGAACCGGGATAGCCGGCGCGGCTGTCGCGAGCTTGACGATATTGATGAAGCCGTACCTGTTGCGCGGGCCGTAAACAGGAGCGGGGCGCATGACTGCAACTTTGATTTTTCCTTCGGCGGCATAACCGAGGAAAAGCTTTTCCTGTTCATACTTGGATATTTCGTAGGCGTTTCCGGGATTG
>JAKQBV010000222.1 GCA_029573925.1 bacterium | reverse complement strand
CGGCGTCGGCGACATCCCCTTCTCTCAATCCATAGTGAACAACGACGCGTTCTACACGTCGCTTGCGGTGATGCCTTTCCGCGACAAAGGCCGGGTGATAGGCTGCTTGAACATCGGCTCCAAGAAGGAAGCGGAGATATCCGAAGTGAACCGGCAGTCTCTGGAGGCTATGGGCCATCTTATCGGCGACCTGATAGGCAGAATCCGCACGGAGGAGGAATTAAGAAAAAGCGAAGAGAAATACCGGGCGCTGATAGAGGCCACCAACACAGGGTATTTGATTCTGGACGAGCGCGGAGCCGTCTTGGACGCCAATCAAGCCTACCTGAGCCTGATTGGCAAAAAGGAATTAAAAGAGATATTCGGCAAGAGCGTTGAGGAATGGACAGCCGAGCATGACAGGGAAAGAAATGTCGCCGAGGTTGCGAAATGCATGGCGGTGGGAAACGTCAGAAATCTTGAGATAGATTATGTCGACGCTTTAGGACGGATCATTCCGATCGATATAAGCGCTAACGTCATCGATATGCCGGAGGGAAAAAGGATTCTTTCCCTGTGCCGGGATATCTCAGAAAGGAAAAAACTTGACGACGCCCTCCGGGACAGCGAGGAAAGTTTCCGCATGCTGTTCCAGAGCGTCGGCGAAGGCGTAATTATCTACGACAGGGATTTCAGGTACACCTACTGGAACCCTTACATGGAAAACCTGACAGGCTTGACGGCCGCCGAAGTAGTCGGCAAAAGCGCCTTCGACCTATTCCCTCACCTGAAAGAATACGGAGTGGACACGAAGATGAGGCGCGTTCTCGACGGAGAAACCGTAACCGCCTCGAACATGAAATACACCTCCCACATAACAGGGAAAACCAGCAGGACATCGGGCGTTTATCATCCCTACAGAAACTCGAAAGGCGAGATTGTGGGAATGATAGGCATAGTCAGAGACATAACGGAATTATGGAACGCGGAACAGGCTCTAAACGCGAGCGTGGAACGGTTCAGACGGCTATCTGAAAACCTTCCCGACATATTGATGCGCTGGATCCCGAACTACGGCCTTGACTACGTCAACACGGCGATTGAAAGAATCATCGGGATGAAAAAAGAAAACGTCATCGGCAGATTCGGCCATCTGCTTTCGATTGTTCACCCGGACGACAGAAGCACGATAGCAAAGGTCTTTCTTGACATTGGGATGAATAAGACAGAGTTGGCAAGATGCGAGTGCAGAGTGATCGACAAGGACGGAGAGACCCTATGGTTTGACCTGATATGGAAACCGGTGTGGGATGAAAACGGCAAGCTTGCGGCGGTAGAGGCGATAGGCAGGGATATAACGGAGAGAAAGAAATCCGAGATGGAGAACAGCCGTCTGCAGCAGCAGTTGCTCCATTCGCAGAAGATGGAAGCGATAGGCGCGCTCGCCGGAGGAATGGCGCACGATTTCAACAACATATTGGCGATTATCAGCGGCACGACCGAGTTCCTGATGGGCAAAATGCCTTCGGATTCGCCCCACCTGTCCCAACTAGCCAGAATAAAAAGGTCCACCCGCAAGGCCAGAGACCTTTCCATGAAACTTCTCACCTTCGCCAGAAAAGAGAAATTGAGCGTCCGCGCGGCTTGCGCCAACAGCTTGGTCCTAGATGTCATCGACATGCTTAAAGGCAGCATATCGAAGAAAATCGTTATAAAAACGCAACTCGCAGATGATTTGAAAAAGATATGCGTCGACACGAATCAGATTTCGCAGGCCGTTCTGAACATCTGCATAAACGCCTGCGACGCCATGCCGGACGGCGGGGAACTGACAATAGAGACAGCGATGAACGAAATCTGCAACGCCTCGCCGGGCGCTTCCTCAGGCGTCCCCGGCCTTTACTGCGCGATATCCATCGCGGACACCGGCGCCGGCATCGATCCGCAGGTGAAAGAAAAAATGTTCGAGCCGTTTTTCACAACCAAAGACATGGGGAAAGGCTCAGGCCTCGGCCTTTCGATAAGTCACGGGATAATCGAGAAACACAACGGGTTCATAACAGTCGAAAGCGATCTGGGTAAAGGCTCCGTCTTCAGGATATTCATTCCCGCCTGCGAAATCGAAGAAGCGGAAACGCCCGAGGAAACGTCCGAGGAAACGCGCGGCGTCGCAAGAGGTTCCGTTTTTATTATCGACGACGACAGGGATTTCGTTCAGACTATGCGCGACGTCCTAGAAAGCGAAGGATTCAGCGTGTTCTTCTCCTATTCAGGGCGGGAAGCCGTCAAGAGATACGAAGAGTTGAAAGACGCCGCGGGCGTCGTCATTCTGGACATCATGATGCCTGAGATGGACGGAGCGGAGACTTTCGCCGCTCTCAAAACAATAAATCCATCGGCGAAGATAGCTCTTTGCTCAGGATACAGCGTAGATGGAAAAGCATCCGAACTGATGAATTCCGGAGCGGACGCGTTCATTCAAAAACCTTTTATCATCAAAGAAATCATAGATGTTCTTTCGAAGCTTGTGCGCCGCCCGGAATAACCCGCGCATAAACGGAACCCCGCAATGTCGAACAGCCTAATTTAGTCCTCCCTGAAAAAGTGTAAAAGAATCGTTGTAAAAGGGTTTACACCAAAAAGCATCCAAAATAGAATTGCAAGAAAGAGAAGTAAAAGCCCCGAAAGCTGGTGATTTATGATCCCGAAAAGGCCGCCGCAAGAGAC
>JAKQBV010000215.1 GCA_029573925.1 bacterium | reverse complement strand
CATCTTTCACGCAATACATGGTATTCTTTGTGTGTACATCAGCACCGATGTACTTCTTCATCGCTATCTCTCCTTTCTCTCTCGTTTGATACAACTGTATCACACTACCGGGAGAGATAGCCTTTATCATGGTATCAGGTTTGACCTGACGAAAAGAATATCGGCGAAACCGGGTTGAATGCGGAGACGCGGAGGGCAATAATAAGTGTTATGAGAAAGTTGGCGAGCGCAGTGATAGCGATGGCGGCCTTTTCGGCTCTTGCAAGTTACAGCCTTTGCACGGAGCGGGCGGAGCCTGCCTCTGCCGCGCAGAAGGACGCTTTTGTTTTCGCGCGCTCCACCGAGACTCAGGAAGAAAACCTGTGGCTGTGGCGCGATGGGGCGAAGCTACAACCCGTCACTACAGGAAAAGGCGTCGGCAGGTTCGTTCTGGTAAAAAATCCGCCCGCGGTCGTTTATCAGGTTCCGGTGGGCGAACCGAACCCATATCAGAGGTACGGCCTGACATACAAGTTGCTGGACACCGACGACTCTGAATCGTCTGAGCCGGTCTTAATCGACAAACCGGAAAACAATCTGTCCGACCTCAACCATATCGTGTCGCCTGACGGCTCGCGCGCCGTTTTTACAAGGGTGGACCTTGAGAAGTTCGGCGGCGCCGATTACGACGCCGGGCTTTGGCAGCGCCAACTGGGAGCGACGCAGAAAAAAACAGAACTTTTCTGGAAAAGCTCTCAGAAGCATCCCGGAATGATTCACGTGCCGGTGGCATTTTCGCCGAACGGCAAATATCTCGCCGCTCAGCGAACGCCTTTTTCGGCCGGCGACATAGGCGACTCGTTGATTATCGACACGCGCACGAGAACAGTTTACAGGGTTTTCACCCGCGCGCGCGTAGAACTGTGGCATCCTAAAGGCGACAAAATACTCGCAAGCCGAATAGACTCAACCACCGGACGCAGGGTGTTCTTCATGGGCACGCTGGACGTCTCCGATTGGAAACCCGTAACCCCTGAAGGGATAAGCGACGGATCTCCTGCATTTTCGCCGGACGGCAAAAGGCTGGCTGTTCACGCCCGCAACGAGTATGGCGATTCGCTTGGCATATGGATAGTTGACGTGCTGTCCGGTTCCCGCAAGAAACTCACTCAACTCGGCGGACTTCCCAAGTGGTCGATCGACGGCAAAAAGGTTTTCTTTAGGCGAAGAGACGACTCGACGGAATGGGTTCCTGAAATCTGGGTCATCGACACCGCAGGCGGCGAACCTAAGTTGCTCGTGAAAAACGGAGATCGGATGAGAGTGGTTTCTTCTCCGTCGGAATCAGGAACTGACGAGGGCGGACGATGATGTTTGAGGGCGGGCGCAGAAGATTCATCGCGGCGGCCGCGGCGCTTGCCTTAATAGTCAGCCTTTCGCGGACCAGCGGAACCGCCGTCGCCACAACTCTATCATCCGTCGAAGCCCGATGCCCTGCATCAGGCAAACCCTTCACCGCTGTCGCCGTTCTATCCACAAACTCCTTGGGCGGAACCGACTGGGATTTTCTCGTCCGCCCGGACGGCGCGTATCCTCAACTCTTTTCCATCTGGACTTGCCCATACGACGGATTTTCGGCGTACGCCGAAGATTTCGCGTCGGCCAAAGTCGATCAGTCGCTGCTCGGCAAACTGTCGAAACCTCCGCTGACGGAAGAAGAGAAATCGTCTCCCAATTCGCAGTGGGCCGTACCCTTCCATATCAAAATTGACAACGCCGCCATTTACTACGAAAGCATAGGCAAGAACGACAAATTTATGGGAGACCTCTACACGCTGGGCGGGTGGCTGGCAAGAATCGAGAACGTTAAACTCGACATCGACAGAGGACAGAACTTCGCAGACCGGATGGAATCTCTCGTGCCCGACGAATACAAAGACAAACAGTTGAAGATGTTCGAGATGTTCTTCGTGTTGGGCAGCATGCTTGAGAGAGACGCCGATCCGTCCGACCCGGAATACGGTCTTGACATGCTTTTTGCCGCCGAGTTCTACCGCCTGTCAGGAGAGCACCTTATCGCCGAGGAGTTGCTGGACGACATAAGCGATGACTCTTCGCTTGCCAAAGAAGTCGCGGCCGTAAGAGCGCTTATCGGCTACGAGAGGAAGTACCAGAAACTGGCGGTAGAGCGATACACCGCAGCTCTCAGGAACCGCGAGATTCCGGGCGAATCCACCTGCGACGTCACTTTTCTTGCCGCCGAGTTGAGCCGCAGAATCGGCGATTATGCCGCCGCCTCAAAGTTTTTCGGGAACGTGATAAAAATGGATGCTTGTCCGAAAACCGCCAAGGAACTCGCCGCTGAAATAGTTAAATCTGCTGAATTGGATTAACCCGCATTTTTTCAAATGCGAGTATAAAAACGCTCTCGACGAAGCGCCCCTCACACTTTCCACTTGTCGCCGAAAACGCCGTCCGCTGCCGAAGGCGCATACTTCTTCACTATGTCCAGCGTTATAGCGTTCTCTTTGATTATCTCGGAATACATCTGCGCGCTGGGCCGCGGCTTGCGTTTGAGTTCCGGGTCGTCGTGACGGCATTCGATGAGTCCGAACTTTTTGGAGAATCCTTCTTTCCACTCGAAATTGTCTATGAAAGACCACTGCATATAGCCCCGGATGTCCGCCCCGGCATTGATCGCGCGGTTCACCTGAGCGATGTGTTCGAGCAGATAGCGCGGCCTTTGGGCGTCGATATCATCCGCTATTCCATTTTCTGTTATGTAAATCGGCTTTCTGAATTTCTCCCAGACGTACATGAGAATTTTGAAAAATCCGGGTGGATAACTCTGCCATCCCATCTGCGTTTTTTCTATACCCGGCGGAATAGCTTCCATGTCCACGAACCCAGTGTCTTTTTTTGACGCGTCGAACTTGAGAGAATTACGCATGTAATAGTTGACGCCGCAAAAATCGTAGCTGTCCTTTAATCCGGGAACTATTTCGCGTCCGAAAGGGAAAGGCGCGTAGCCTGTCGCTACGGCGTTGTTCCAGCCTCTGTAGCTGCCGAACGAAAAAATACGAGCCATTATTTTTTCATACACGCCGGGCAGTCCGGCGCTGCCGTATGCTTCAATCCACTGGAAAGCGTACGCCACGCCCGCCAATGTAGGCCCGCCTCCGGGAGCTTTCGACACATTGTCATGAATCAACTTGTACGTCCTCGCGTGCGCATGCATCTGACGGTTCATCACAAGCCCGTACTCCTTAAAATTCTTATGTTCCGGAGGAAACTCCCCGGCAAGATAACCAGCGGCGGCGGGAACAGACGGCTCGTTGAGCGTCACCCATAGGTCCGGGAACTCTCCAAGCTCCTTTACCACGACCTCCGCGAACCTGACGAACCTGTCAACCGCGTCTTCCCTCAGCCATCCCCCGCTTTGCGCGAACCATAGCGGCAGAACCCAGTGATATATTGTCAGGCAGATTTGAATCTTCCTGCCTCGAAGAGACTGCAGAATATTCCTGTAACGCTCCACCGCCGCCATGTCGAACTTACCATCTTCCGGCTCTATCTTGGCCCATTCAACGCCGAGCCTGAACACCTGATAGCCCAGTTCCGTCATCAGCGCGTGGTCTTCTTCATAGCGGTTCCAGTAATCAATGTTACGGCCTGTCTTCGTGCCGTCTTTTACTTTCCCCTCTTGCTCGAAACGCCACCAGTCGGACTTGTCGTTGTGGCCTTCGATCTGATGTCCGGCGGTTGCGGTTCCCCAGAGGAAATCTTTTGGAAAATCTAGTCGTCGCGTTTCGCTCATAATATCTCCGGCAGTAAGTTGTTCGCGGCTATCGCCGCGCGCAAACAATTATACCCACAACAAAGAAGGAACGCCTGCGGGCAAAAAAAAACCCTCCCGAGTAGGGAGGGGGAAGAAATATTACAAACGAAAACACCCTAGGCTTATCCATGAGGGATGCTTTGTGTCTGAACGGCGATGCGGCTTGAACCGTCTAGCCGCGAGACGATTGTTACGCGTCCCTCGACTGTGCGGTTACTGTAGGAGTTTCAGCACGATCTGCGACTGAATGTTGGACTGCATGAGAGCTGCTGTCGCCGACTGGGCAAGGATACTGTCCCTCGCCATATTGGAGATCTCGGCGGCCAAGTCCGCGTCGCCTACTGTGGAGACCACGGAGGCAACATTGACTTCTGTCGAGAGCAGAGCGCTTAAATTGCTCTGCGCAAGGTTCATGTACTGGCCGGCGGTCGCTCTCGCCGTGGCAAGAGCCGTGATCGCCGCGTCCACATCGTCCATCGCGGTCTGCGCGCCGGCGGCGTCCGTGAACCCCGTCTGTGCATTCCCCGAAAGAGTAACGAACTGATGATCCGCGTTCGAGCCGATGATATCCGCTGTCAGAGTGTCGGAAGAATTCGGACCGTACTGAATGGTCACTCCGACAAGGTCTCCGGCCAGAAGAGCTTTCTCCCCGAACTTGGTGTTGGCGCTGATGTTGTCGATCAGGTCGCCGAGACTTTCATACTCTGCGCCTATGGCCGTAATCTGAGCGGTGGTAAGAGTGGCGTCGTTTGCGCCTTTTACGGCCAGTTCCTTCATTTTGACGAGGGCTTCGCCGATGGTGGCGAGAGCGCCGTCCGCTTGGGACAGCATGCTGTACGTCTGTTCGAGGTTCATCTGGGCCGCTCTAATTCCGCCGAGTTGTGCCTTGGCGGTGTTCAGAATGCCTACTCCTGTCGGATCGTCGGCTGCCTTGTTTATCCGCAGACCTGAAGAAATTCTTTCGAGGGACGTGCTGAGGGAGTTGTTAATCTTCCTCAATCCGTTCAGAGCAACTAAAGAATCCGCACCGGTATTAATCCTAGTTAATGACATGGTTTATCTCCTCCTTGTAGTGTGAGAGTCTCTGGAGCCACCAGAAACAATTTTTAACCGGGTCGTCCTGACCCGTTAATATGACCTGTCCGAGTCTGAATACCGAACCTCCGTGTCCCCCGCACCTCCTTTTTTGGCTTTATTATTCAGACGCTTTCAGGCGCGCCCGCCCCTCTAGCCAGAGGCGGACGAATTAAGCTTGAATATGAATTCCGCCGCGCGCGCAAACGCGCCGGCGGCAGGATTATTCTGCCGATGCCTGTAGTATTAAGTTGTCAAGTTTCAATTCCGGGCGCGCCGGGCTTCCGCCTGTCTCGTCACGCGCTCTCCGGGGTTTTCATTATCTGCGCGAGGAGGTCGATTCCGGGAATCTCGGCGCGCGTTCTCGCGGCGAGTATATTCTCCTTTTCGATCTCCTCGTATATTTCCTTTCTGTGCACCGGGATGTTTCTGGGCGCGCTTATGCCGAGCTTCACCGTCTCGCCATGAACCGCGATCACCTTGATCTCGATGTGATCGCCGACCATGATGCTTTCTTCAAGTTTTCTAGACAGTACCAGCACCCGGCGTCCTCCCGGCATGGCCTCTATTCAGGCCGATGTCAGGCTTTCTACTTTATTTTCTGTTCGAGAACCGCTTGTTCCTTGCGTTTTATCCCTTCAAGAATCGACTCCCGCACTCCATACTTGTCAGATTCGGTGAACACCTGTTTCATAACCCTTGTCTCGCGGTTGATCAACACCGGCCCCCGAAGGTTTGCCGTCATTTTTGTCATGTCTTCGGGAAGAACCACTATGACAATCATCGTCGCTTCATCGACGCTTTTAAGCCCTAGCTCTTTTAGTTCAAAACCGCTTATGTCCGGAGAGTAATCATGAAAAAACTGCCGCGGGTCAACCACTACGAAGGTGACTTCCGGTTCCTGAACGGACTGCATCCACTCGAATGGTTTAATGTTGTCTTTTTGGATAAAGAAAAATTGCTCGGTGCGCGGAAAACCCGGCAGAGGAGCCGCAAGCTTATATAACTGGTCATCGGCGATTTCAACTTCGCCGAATCGCATTGTGGCGACTTTCAAATTCATCCTCCATGACAAGCCGCTTTGCGGAAAGACAGGCGAACTCATTTCGCCTTATGCGTCTTAACAAGACGCATTTCCGCTGTCGCCATAGCTATTGTCGGGAGGGAATAAAAAAAGCGACCATTGAGTTGAAGTGTTTCTTGGTCGCCCTAGTGTCTTATCTAATAATAATATAACTTCTACTTCAATGCGATTATATCACGGCTACCTCAGAAAGTCAAGTAGTGTCGTCTGAATTATTGACGCGCCCGCGCCGAGCGCCGCCTGATATACTGTCTGCACGGAAACCAGCTTGGAAATGGCCTCTGCCATATCGACTTCTTCACGGTTCTTCTTCATTTCTTTGGTGAAGAGTTCAACGCTCGCGTGTCTGTTCAGCGTCAGTTCGAGACGGTTGGCCCTGCCCCCCTGCTCCGCCCTGACAGTCGTCACGTTCGTTCTGATATCGTCTATGTCGGTTATCCCCCGTGAAATGTCCTGAATGTTGGAGGAGCCTGTGTTGGTGTACTTGTAGATGCTGTCCCGCAAATCCATTATTTTCTGAAAAGCCTCTACGGACTGCGTTTCGAGAGCGCTAGAGCTGTATTTTCCGAACACCGAGCTTTGGCCGGAGTTGTTGGAAACCGCGCCCGCGTAGGAGACGCCCACCCTCGATCCGTCGGAAATCTCTATTTCGCGAGTTCCGGAATCGCCCGTGTATTCTACCGATACGACTTTATCGAACTGTATTTCAATTTTATCGCCGTTGTTAAGCCCCGCCGCGCCGACATCCGTGATATTGATTGTATTCGTTGCCGGGTCAACCGTATAGTCCGCAGGATTCAGCGCCACTCCGTTCACATATACCGCTTTTACCGAATTGGCGTCCGTTATCGCTTCGGACTGTCGCGTCGTCCCGTCTATCGTATACGACGGCATTGATAGGGCGGTCGCTCCGTTGGCGGCCACCGCGCCTGAACTGTACACGAAATCCAGAGACGTCTTTGCGGTGAATGGAATCGTTCCAGATTTGTATCCTGAGAAGAGATATTTTCCGTCGAAGCTCTGGTTGGCCTGATTGACGAGTTCGCCTAAAAGGCTGTCGAGTTCGGCGGCGATGGCGTTTATGGCTTGTTGATTGTTAGGGGCTTCGTTTGAGGCTTTGACTGCCAGATCACGCGCGCGCAGCAGAACGTCCTCTATATTCGCCGTCACAAGATCGATATGTCTGGATATGCTGCTTGCGTCGTTGATATTCTTTGTGTATTGCGTCGTCTTTGCAATGGTCTGCCTGTAGTCGAGAATCCTGTCGGCGGCGATGGGGTCGTCGGAGGCGTACTGAACCTTCTTGCCTGTGGATATCTGGCGTTGAAGTTCATATTGGGCGCTAAGGTTCCTCTGTAGGTCCCTTATGAAAGTGCTCGTCATCATCGAGTTTGATATTCTTGTGTACATATTCTCGCTCCTGTCCGGCCTGCGTTCCGCCTGCCGCATGCCGGTATATTAATTCTTATCTATATATACATCGTCATTTTTTACTTAACCTTTAGCGTTTTCCGCTTATGCTCTGCCCACAAGGCCCATTCCGTTGATTACCCTGTCGAGCATCTCGTCGAAAGCGTTCAAAACGCGCGATGCCGCGGCGTATGCCTGTTGAGCTTCAATCAGCTTGGTCATTTCCTCGTCTATCGACACTCCCGACACTTCCTGCCATTTGTTCTGATAATATTCAAGGAAACTGTCCACCGCCGATGAGTCCATTATGGCCTTTTGCGATTTCGTTCCGATGTCGGAAATAAGGCTATTGTAGTATTCGTCGATTGTCTGCGTCGGGCTGCCGAGCCTGCCCGCCGATGAATCGCCCATCAAATCCATATTCCGTATCCCGGCTATAGCCAACGCAATGTCGTTGTCTCCGGGAATCCCGGCATAGCTTATGGACGTCGCTATGCTGTTGACGTTCTTTAGGATGTCGGGGTTAACTGTGATTCTCGCGCCGATGTCCGAAGTTGTGACGGATGCCAGAGACTGTTCTAAGGCTATGGTCGGGTAGCTTGACTCGCGCTGCAGGCCTATCACTCTGAGAAAATTGGAGGTCGCAAACGAGCCGCCCGCCGCCGGGAACTGCGACGAATCCGGCGTGGACACTGTGAACATGTGAGGAGAAACCACCCTCAGCCGCCCGGCCTGAGCGTCGAAATAAACGTTAGTCCCGTAGGATTTCAGGCTCTTGTCCGCGTTCAGAGCCGAGTTGATTGTGTCGAGAGCAGACTGCAACGACATCGCCGCGTCCAACTCGATAACCACATTGTCTATCTGTATATAACCGCTGCCGACGCCTATGGATTCGAGCGTGGTGGTCATGTTTGAGCCTACTGGAAGATCGAACCCGGTTATGCCGTAACCTTCGAAGCCGAGGATTCTGAACAGGTTGCATTCGCTTCCGTTGTCGCCGCCAAGCTGGCTGAGGGCGTCTCGCGCGTCGCCGCTTAAAGTGATTGTGCGGTTCACGCTGTCGAACTTTATCTCTAGCGGCTCCCCGCCGTTCGCCACCGGCCGCATCTTGCTTATAAGAGCAAAGAACGAATCGAGAGTCATATTATCCGTTATCACTCCGGTGTATGCCCTGTCGTCAATTTGAAGCCTCTGTCCTACGAGGTTGTCGGTGATATTCACTCCGAACATCCTCTCCAGTTCGCCTATGGTTGTGTTCATCGTCACGTTGTCAGGCAACTTTATCGTGCTGGTCATTTTGCTGTAATAGTCGGGGTGAGTGTCGCCGGCAACGCTTCTGCTGAGGATGTCTGCGGCCACAAAGAAGTTGTTTTTTGATGTGTTGAGTTTTCTCACCACGGCTCCGGAGTCTATCCCCGCGCCGTCGAACGAGCGCGTGATGTATCCGCCCGCGCCGTCCGTCTCCGATTTAACAAGCATCCCGATATTCTCGAAATAGAGCCGTCCGTTGCCCAGCGCGTCCACCTCGGTCCGCGTGACGGTCACCATTATGGA
>JAKQBV010000197.1 GCA_029573925.1 bacterium | reverse complement strand
TCGAAGTCAACCGCCGATATTTTTAATTCTGGGGATCGTCCGGGGCTTTTGTCAACTCCGAGGTAGCTCATTTCGCCCGCCGAGATTTTATTTCTTATGACATCGGGGAAAAGAGGCGTTCCGCATCCGATGTCGAGGACTGAGCCTTTTATGGACAAAAGCCACTCAAGCTCTTTTTTCTCTATTCGGGCGAATGCGTTGCCTTCGACGGCCTCAAAAAGCCCAGAACAGAACGCGCGGCGCGAGCATTCCGCGCATTCAACGCGCATCGCGACCCTTCTGAAAGCGGTTCTGAAATCCAAGTTTCTGCTCTTTCCAGAGACATTAAGATAGATCTGCTGTCTGACGAACTTGATATCGTAAAGGGAATCGGCGTCGCAACGCCCGACAGTCGAATACACCTCGACAGCTCCGTCTTTAAGAAGGGCTATTTCTTTCAGCGGATGGATATTCGAGCGTTCGTTCTCTCCTATCGGACATGTTGTAGAAGGGTTCGCAACGATTGTCCTCGAATACTCATATCCAACGGAGTTCGGCGTGTTTTCCATGAACGGAACCCGAAGTTCTCTGAAATCCGAACGGCATGCGGCGCGTCTGGAGCACACTAGACATTCCAAGGAATCGCCGCGCTCTTCGAGGGGGAAAAACATTGGATACAAACTGTCGCCATCCGTCTCCCACGCGAAGACGATGTCTTCATCCTGCGGCTCTGCGCATAGATGATGAAATTCTTCAAGCTGACATAAAGGGAACCCTTCGAGGGTGAAAGAAACGCGTCGCGCGCCCGAATCGGTTGTTTTCCTGATAGCAGCAACAACAGCGCGGGCGGCTGCCGCTATGTCGAGCGGCTGCGCAGGGCAGGAGCCGCATCCGATGCGTGCGGACGTTCCGACGGCGAATTTAAAGGCGGCATTTACGCCGAGCCTGCGGGCTATTTCGGGGATTTCATCAATCGTGTCGAGATTTAATGCGTTGATGGGCGTGTAAAGGCATATTGTTTCTATCTTCCCGGAGATGTTGCGCAAGCCCGACAGAGTCTGGGCAAAGGCGCCTTTCACGCCGGCGATGCGGTCATGAACATCCATGTCGGAGGAATGCAAAGTTATCCTTATGAAGTCAGGGGCGAGTTCCGAGAACTCATCGGAAAAATTTCTGTATGAGAACATTCTGCCGTTCGTGATCAACCCAAGCTTCAATTCTATTTCGACGGCGTAACGGGCGATGTCGAAAAAATCCGGACTGATTGTCGGCTCTCCGCCGCACAGGGCCACGGTTGAAATCCCCGCTTCTTTTATTGTGCGGATTCTGCTTAGGACTTTGCTCTTGGGAAGGAAAATTTGGTTGCCGTAGCGGGTATTGTCGCAGTTGGCGCATCTGTTATTGCACGAATTGCATATATGGAGAGCCGCTATCAAAATCAACCTCTCGAACCGGCTGACGCCAGTTTCGATTCATTATAATGATTAAATGTCTCCAAGTCACATGGAACGAGGATGCTCGGGGCGGGGATAATCCGAGCTACCTATGTGAAAGAATAAAAAGAGCAATTAATTCACTATTTACCCTTTTATTGTCGCGTTGTATAATGCTTCAAAGAGAGACAACGAGGATATTCTCTAATGACAGTCCAATTGGTGTTGTTGTTCATATTCATGGTAACCGCTAGCGTTACGGACGTCAAAACAGGCAAAGTCCGGAATAAAGACATCGTTATTTATTTGGCGTTAGGGCTTGTTTTGTATGGAATATTCGCGGCTAAGGGACTTATGGTCGGAGACGCGACGACACTAATCGTTCTGCAAAGAGCGGGATTGAATTTAGCGATCGCGTTCGTGGTTTCATTTGCGGTTAGAAGCGCGGGCGTCTGGCCTGCCGGGGACGCCAAAACTTATGTCGTAGCGAACCTTCTTATGCCGCTTACATGTTACAAACATGTTTACTTCAGTTATTTCCCCGGGTTCACGCTTCTGATAAATGTCTTTATGGCGGGAATCGTATATATCATTTACAAATCGGCGGTTGTGTTTATTAAATCGACATTGCCGTCAGCGTCGCTGATGAGTTCGGCGTCATACTTAAAAAAAACAACGGCAAAGCTGACCGCCGAATGGCCATCGCATCTAAAAGTTTTTTCATCGTATGTGATAGTGTTTTTCACAATGAACCTGATTGCAGGAGAGATCAACTCCAGAGCGCAGTTGTTGGAGAAACTGGCTCCGGAGGCGTTCATAGTGGCGCTGTTTTTCATAATGAGGCCTGTGGGCGGGTTTGTAAACAGTCGTTTGAGCGCTCTCAATCATTTTATTTTGTATTTAATTTTTGCGGTGGCGGTTTTTCTGATGAACGGATGGTCGTTCGACAAATCCATGGAGATGCTGGCGAATATGTCGTTGAACGCGCTCAAGTTCATGGTTTTCTACGGGGCCATAAGGTCGGTGGCGGACTACTACATAAACAAAGCCCAGACGGTCGGGGTCGACATCGAAGGCCTTAAGGAAGGCGATCTGCCGACGAGGGAATTTTTAAATTCGCTCTCTCCGGACGCCAAGGAGTCTTTACGCGTCGCTCCCGAAGGGATAACCGCAGGCGAAGCGGAAACGATAAAAAGAGATGTCGTCGGCAAAGGCGGGGACAGGGCGGTGGTTTATGAACCGATTCCTTTTGTTCCGATTATTTTCGCGGGAGTGATTTTCACTGTAATAGCAGGCATATCTTCGGTTCACTATGTGAAACTGCTGGTGTTCAGATGATGGACGCAGACGAGAGGGGCGCGAACAAGTGACAACTGTCGGGTTGATATCGATTATTGATGTTTGCGCGGACGCCGCGAAGGTTCCTTTTGCCGCGTTGACTCTGGCGGTGTGCGTATATTGCGCCTTGAAGACGGCGCAGTTGAAATGCAGAGGGCCTGAAAGAGGGCTCGCTAATATTGTGCCTTGGCTGGCATTAGCGCTAGCTGCGGCGGCGGTCGTCAGGATATTTCTATATCCGCATCACGCCGGACTGATGAACGACGATTTCTATTTTGCCCAGAGCGCCCGGCGTATGATAGACCCGGCTTTCAACCCGATAAACAAATTCGATGTTCCGGCGGGATGGCCGTTGATTGTTTCGATATCATTTTGGGTTAACGGCATGAATCAGTACGCGATGTTCTACGCAAACGCCATAATCGGATGTCTGTCGGCGGTGGCTGTGTTCTATCTTGTTTACGGGGCGACGGGGCGGCTGGCGGCGGCGGTGGTTTCGGCATTTTTTCTTGCGCTAAGCCCTCTGCACTCGCTATGGTCGACGAGCGGTTCTGGAGATATTGCGGCCGCGTTTTTTATGGTCGTCTCTATTGCGTCGCTATTTTGGTTTTTCAGGCTGCACTATGTGGAACTGATATTCCTTTCGATGTACGCGGCCTCGTTTGCTTCGCAGATATCGGCAGAGAACCTATTGCTTTTTGCGGCAATTCCTGCGGCGATATTTCTCTTTTCTAAAGAGCTTTTTGTGCCGAGGATGGTCGCGAGAAATCTTGTTTTTCCGACGATCTTGACGCTTCCGACCGTTGTTAACGGGCTGATGGCCTATACGGCAAAGGCAGCGGCGGTGGGCGCGGACTCGGTATTCGCAAAGGCGGGAATTGTCGGGGCCGTAGTCAATAATCTGGCCGATTATATATCAACTGCGGCGGGCGAGAGGTTTTTTATTTTTGTTTTGATTATAGCAGCGGTCGGGTTATTGGCAGGTTTGAAGAAGGATAGCAGGGCGATTTTATTTTTTATGGCATTGGGAGCAGCGTATCTGGTAGCCTCCGGCATTTTTCTAGGCAATGCCTCATATATGGAGCGGCTTCTGCTCAACGCTGAAATCATGTTGATAGCAATAATCGGTTTCGGAGTGAAATCGGTTGTGGAAAGGAGGCCAAAGCTGAGCGTCCCGATGATGGCGGTCGGGCTTATTCTGGCGGTTGCGTTGTCTTACGGCAGTCACGCGGACAACTTGGCTCCTGACAATGATTATTTTGCGTATGGAAGAGAAATCACGAACATAATCAACTGGGTAAACGAGGACCTGCCGTCGAATTCGACGCTAATAGTGGAGGATCCGGCGCCGTATCAGTTCTCTACACGAACGAACGTGATAACTCCCGGCATGGCGGCGGCATTCGCCGGCGATCTGCCGACTGAGGCTAATGTGTATATGATAGTGGATATATCCGCGCAGGGGATTCCCGGCGATATTTGTGGCCTGTTTGATCTGGAAATGATTAAGCGCATAGATGTTTCTCAGCCGATAAAACCGTGCGGGTTTGATTTAGGCGCGTATTTAGTGAAAGCGATAAATTCAAATCAGAAAGACCGCTCTGAAAGCAAATAAGAATTGAGATTGATAAAGAGCAGATTTTTCAAAGCGGCGTCAAACGTCGCATTCATGGCCTTTTTGGCAGGCTCCGTTTTGTACGGCGTCAATTTGCGCGCTTCAAAATATCTTTTTGAAAATTCCCCGGGCAAAAAGAGATACGAGCTTGCGGCTGTTCTGACAAGCGGAGATCTGAAATATTTGTCATGCAGCGAATGGAGGAATAATAACCATTTCGATTTTTTCTTTCAGGATCTGGCCCCCGAACTGATAAAAGTCGTCAATCTAGGACAGGAGAACATGAACACGGTCAATCCTGTGAGATGCGTGAGGCATGACATCAACTCCGATGGGAGTTTTGGGATGCCGGCGATACCTCTGGACAAGGGGAGCGGGGAAAAGAGGGTTGTTTTTATCGGCGATGCTTTCACCTATGGGAAATCAGTCCCGGCAGGCCTCGCGTACCCGGACGCGATAAATAATTATCTCAGACTTTTAGGAAACCCGCAGGGATGGAGGGCATTCAATTTCGGGGTTGTAGGAGCGGATATGGGTGTGGCGCGGGATTTCCTGTTCAGGAAGGCGATGGAGTCGGAGCCAGATATCATAGTATACACGTGGATTCCCGACGACACTCCATACGAAGGAATCAAGCATAATACCATGGAGCGTTTCAACTTGATAATAGCCGACAATCCTGAGATGAAAGCGGAAGGTCCGGCGGCTCTCAAACTAATAAAAATGATTCTGACCGAACGTCGGCTGACAAAGCAAGCAGTTGCCGCGTATCTGGAACTCAACAGTCCGGCAAACAAAAAAGGCGTCGCGGAACTTGGCAAGGCGATTCAGGAGATGAAGGCGGAAGCGGAAAAAGCCGGAGTGGAATTCAAAGTGGCGTTATTTCCGCTTTTGATTGGAGACTCGAATAAATATCCGCTTGAAAAAGCGCATAGTCACATTCGGGAAGTCGTAGCGGAAGCGGGAGCGGAATGCTTTGATTTAACAGGAGATATTTTAAGCGAACCTGCGAGGGAATTGTGGACGACTCCGGTAAACAGGCATCCGAATGTTCGCGCTCACAGAAAAGCCGCATCGGCGATGATGAAGCATCTGTCAATCGCAACTGAGCTTCCAATTGAGGGATACTTTGGGGAAGGGTTAGACTCGAAGCCGATCCCTCATATAAAGAAAGAGAAAGCCGAAGGTTGTCCTCAATCCGTCGAACTCGACCCGATACTGTCCGAAGATTCGGCAAACCTGTTGAGAGATGAAATCTATACATTTCCCAAAGGCGTAAGGATTGCCACGAATTCGAATTCGGTCTATGAGGCATTGAAAAGCCTGCCGTCGCGGGATTCGGAAGGGCCTATTATGACGGACTACGAAGGCTGGCGTTCGTCCAACGGCTGCGACGCGGAGCGTCCTTGCTTGTACCTGCTTTTCATCTCCAATGCCGTGAAATCCATGATCGATATGGGGACCTTCAACGCGCCGTATTTCAGCAGGATGACGCTTTTTGAGGGAATGGTTTTGTTCCTGTATCCGGCTGACATCGCCTTGTTTCCCAAGATGGTTGTGAAGAGAATGGAAGACATCTGTCCCAACGCGAGAAAAGAAAAGCCCTAGACCGGATATTTCACGGAAAGAATCAGATCTGGTTTCGATGGGTTGAAGAAGCGGAGCGGCGCTTAAGAAATCTCTCGAAAACAATTGCTTCCGGCATAATGCCGAAGAACATTTTCTTGAGCCTTAATCTTGCTATCGGCCTGTATAGCGCGGCCAAGAAACGAAAAGCGGCGGACGAGGAATATTCCCTGCTTTTGTGGTCGCAGAACAGCGTCGCCATGTGCAATCTTTGATAGGGGACCCCGCAAGATTTGTCATCCTTCGCGTTTTCATCCCAGTCGAAAGAAATCGATCCCCAGTCAGCAATGGTTTCAGGAGCGGGGCGTCCGGCCTCGACTGACGTCTGATATATCCTTGTTCCGGGCGAAGGAACGTGTCTGTAGAACGGGGACACCCTGAGATTCGAGTGCAGGCGCGTGGCGTTGAGAGCCATAGTCACTGATTCGCGAAGTTCGGAAACCGTCTCCGTCGGGATATCGCACATGAAGCTGCAGAAGACGATGAATCCGAACTCCTTCAACTTCGAGATAGACGCATAAACGTCGCTGTTTGAAAAGCTCTTGCCGAGAAAACGCCTCACCCTGTCGGAACCTGATTCAACTCCGATGGAAATTCTCACAAGGCCGCTTTTTTTTAGAAGAGCCAGATCCTCAGAAGTCATTTTTTTGACGCTTTGTATGTCGACGCCCTGAAGCTGCCAGTCCATCCGCAAGCCCATAAGCATAGATGCAATTTCAAGGCCTCGTTGTTTGTTGGCGAAAAAGTTGTCGTCCACGAAATAGACGGAGTTCGCGCCGAATTCGTCTTTGGCTCTAATCAGTCTTTCCCGGACTCTCTGCGGCGACTGCGCTCTCCAAGCGCCTCTATTGAAAACGGAGTTGTAGCAATAGCCGCACTTGAAGGGGCAACCTCTCGATGTTTCTATGTAAAATGTTTTTCGCCCGCCGTATGCCGGCACATATTTTTCCGAGCGGACCAACTCGTATGGTATCTCGGGCGCAGAATCAATATCTATGAGTGGCGGCAAAGGATTTTTAACTACTACGCCGCCGCGCACGAAACAAACTCCCGGAACGCCTTCAAGCGACTCTCGAGCGGAGACCCGCTCAAGAAACGCGTCGAGAGAGCTTTCTCCCTCTCCGCAAATAACAGATTCGATTCTTTTTTCTTCGTCGTTGAAACATGCTTCGGGGGCTATGGAAGGAAGCACTCCTCCGACGAATCTATGCGCGTTGGAAATATTCGAAGCGAATCCAAGCATGCTAAGAGCGTTGGCCGTCGGAGGGCCGATAAACATTGTTGCCCCTATTGCAAAGGGGTTTTCTTTATTGATTGTGTTCGCTAAATCCCGCCGCCAGTCGCGCGACGTTCTCTGGTCGAATATTATTATCCTGAAAGAATCAGTCGTCATGGAGGCGGCGTGAAGCAACCCAAGAGGCATGGATGGAGCGGACCGCAGGGAATCCATGTAACCCAAGCCGGGTTGCAACAGCAATGCCGTTCTACGGTTTTTTTGCCCACTCATGTCAAGCCCCGGCAGATGGAGATGGTATTTGTGACATTTTTGTTTTGTTTTGCCATTTTCATCTCATAATATTATTGATTATAGCAATATGAGTCCAGCGGCGGGGGAGCGTTTTCGAAATAATGAAGAAGAAGCTGATAATGATGAATCCTCCGTTGCGGCTTGGGCCGGTTTATATCGATTACCCGCAATACCTGACACTGGGCGCGGTTTCAAACGCCGCCGTTTTAAGGGAGGCGGGTATGGACGTGTCTGTGGCGGACGCATTCTGCGAGAAGTCGTCTGTAGCGGTGAAAGGGAAAGATTTCGCGAGCCTCGGCGCACCGATGGAAGACTTGACGGAGAGGTTCGGGGAGTTCGCCGCAGAGACGGTTGTCGTTGCAGTGTCGCCTTTTCTGTCTCCGCACGTGGCGAACGCGCATTGCGCGTATGTGTTCGAGGCGGCGAGGGCCGCGTGGCCCGACGCTTGCCTGATAGCGGCGGACTGTTATTTTTCGGGCATGCATTATATCGAATATGACGGCAAAGAGCTGATGCGCAGCTATCTTGAAATCGACACAGTGGTGAAATATGAGACGGAAGCGATGATTGCGGGGGTGGCTGCCGGATGTCGCCGGGGTTCGGGCACAACGCTCGAATGCGACGCGGAAGATGTCGTTCCGGACAACCTTCCCATCCCTGCGTGGGACTTGGTATCTTTAGAGAATTATTACCTTTTCCAAGAGCGTTACGAGAAGGTTTTCAGTTCAGGAGGAGGAGTTCCTTATCTGCGTTCTCTGCCTGTGGCGACAACGAGAGGATGTCCTTTCGGGTGCGTTTTTTGCGCGTCAAACCCCGGACAGAAAAAGCGTGCATTGAGGGCCGCTTCCCCTGAGAATGTTCAAAGGACGCTCAAGGCTTATGCCGACTCTTTCGGGGCGCAGAAAATCGTGTTTCTCGAAAGCGCCCCCAACCTAAATAAGGATAGGTTCCAGAAAGTTTTGGAGATCGTGGAATCTCTGAATCTGAAATGCGATTTTCCCAACGGACTGAGAGCCGACTGCGTCACTAGAGAACACCTAAAAATTCTAAAAAAGATAGCGGGCAGGGTAAAAATCAGCGAGGAAAGCGGATGCGAAAAAACGCTTGAGAAGATAGGCAAAAGGCTTTCCCTGAGGGATTCGGAAAAAGCGCTTGAAATGATGTCCGAGGAGGGCGTCGCGTCGGAGGCCCATTATGTGATTGGATTTCCTTTTGAGACTCCCCAAGAGGCTAATCTAACTCTTGAGAGAGCGATGGCGATGATGGAGCGGCACGGGGCCGCTCCTCTGGTTCAATATGCGACTCCGGTTCCGGGGGCGGAGATGCACGCTCGCGCGAAGGAGCTTGGATTGCTGTCAGATTTCAATCCCGGCTTGTTGTATTCCCATTTCACTGGCGAGCCTTCGTTCGACAGGCCGGAGTTCCCTGCGGAGCGACTCAAAGAAATGATGTTTTGCTTCAGAAAAAGACTTGCGGATTCACAACTAGACAAGCTTATAGTGAACCTGACATACGAATGCTCGAACGACTGCGTGTTCTGCGCTGTGGGAGACAGAAAACGGGCGCATGGCGACACCGCGAGGATTGTGGCATATCTGAAAGAATACCGAAGGCGAGGAGCGCGGTCTGTGGATTTCGACGGCGGCGAACCGACAACTCATCCGGCTTTCATGGCTCTTGTGGCGGCGGCGAAGGAACTTGGATATGAAAACATCAATGTCACCACCAACGCTAGGAAGCTCGCGGACAGAGGCGCGGCGTCCCGCTTCCTGCTCAGCGGACTGACTAGCGTTCTTGTTTCCATTCATGGCCACATTGCGGAGCTTCATGAAATCCACACTAGGAGGGCGGGCAGTTTTGACGAGACAGTGGCCGGAATAAAGCACATAGTCGAACTGAAGCCGAAGAGAGTGGAATTTTCAATAAACACCACAATCACCGAATGGAACGCTCCTTTTTTCGACGAGATGCTGGCCTTCTTCGAATCGCTGGGGGCCGAGGCTGTAAACGCTCAGTTTATAACCCCGCACGGAAACGCGATGGGTTTTGATAGATATGACGCCCGGAAACTTGCCGAAGTCGTAGCGGCTCCGATTATTGCCCGCAAGGGACTTTTCACAGTTCGAGTTATCAACCTCGCGCATTGTATCTCGCGGGATGTTTTTGGAGAAACGGAGCCGGAAACCGGGAAGTTCTCAAGAGACATGGTTTTTGCGGACAGCCCGCCGATGAATCTGGGAAAATATCTTGACCAGCGCAGGAAGAAAAAAGCTGAATGCGAGTCATGCCCGGCAGCGGTGGCATGCGCCGGTTTTTATGTTTTTGGAAAAGAAAAAGCGAACGATGATTACTAAGCTCGCGAACTGCTATAGGATGAAAATTATAATGCGCGAGGGACAGTCGAAAGAAAGGAATTCCGGCTTGAACGGCATTGAATTGACGATATTCAGCAAGTGCAACGCTCATTGCAGATTTTGTGTTTCCGGGCAGGGTTTCTCGGGCGAAATGACATTGGAATCAGCAAAAAGGATTATGTCGGATTATTCCCAAAACGGAGTTTCAAAGGTTATTCTCGGAGGCGGAGAACCTTCAATCCATCCTGATTTTATTTCGATTATTGAGGCGGCGGGAGAGGCGGGTTTTTCATCTGTAGAGGTGAAAACAAACGGAATAAGATTCTGCTATCCCGAATTCGCAAAGGCGTGCGTGTCGGCGGGAGCGGATTCTTTTTCAGTTTCAATCTGGGGGCGCGACCCGCAGACGCATGACTGGATGGCAGGGCGGACAGGGGCCTTCGAAATGACTGAAATGGGCGTCAAACATCTCCTCCATTACGGCGCGGAAGTAAAAATCGATTTTCTGATGAGTTCTGTTTCGGTCGGCACGGAGGCGGGATTGATTGAAGACTTCTGCAAGGTCGGGGTAGGCAGATTCGACATGTGGCTGTATTCGATATTCGGAGCGGGCGGGCGGGGCGAAAAGATGGTTCCTACAATGACGGAAGCCGGAGTTGCGGCGGCGGGAGCTGCGGCGGCGGCGGATGTTTTTAGGGCGAAAGCGATGACTACTCACGTGCCGCCCTGCATGCTTGGCAACAGGCCGGAAATGTACTACGCCGTGTCTTCGCTGGGACTGATGATTGTTATGCCCGACGGAAGGGCGTTCAAAGCGGAGGACTCTCCATTCGAGTCGGGCCGCCATGTGGAGGCCTGCTCGCAATGCGCGTTCAATGACCGTTGTCCCGGTCCGAGGATAGAATACATTGAGCATTTTGGAGAAAAAGAGTTTCATCCGATTTGTTGCGGTTCCCGCTGACGGCGGTTTTGATTATGATCAAAAATGAAGCGAAGAAGCCGAAGCCGCGCGCGATAAAGGCGGCGCATATTCTTCCGGGGCCAATCGTCGACGCGGCGAGGCGGTTCGTGGAGGGAGATTACGAGCAGGAGATGGCCCTGATAAAAAGCCGACTCCCGGCTGAAGAAGGACTTTTTCTCGACATCGGAGTCGGAACTGGAGAAACATTAAGGCTTTTCGAAAGAAAAAGTTTTGTAGGGCTTGAGATAGACGAACGCGCGATTAGAAAAGCGTCGGCAAGGTTCTCAGGCAGATTCGTCAAGGGGCAGGCAGAAAGGCTTCCTTTCGCCGACAGCGTTTTTTCGGCTGTTTTGATGTGCAAAATCGGGCATCATCTCGACGCGGTCGCGCTAAAGAATGCCGCTTCCGAGTCGCACAGAGTTCTAAAAAGAGGGGGCAGAGTGGTTTTTCTTGACCCGGAACCGCCATCGCCCGAAAGGACCTTCGCCCATAATTTTGTCGCGGCGCTCGAGGCGGGAAGTTGCCATAGGACATTAGAGGAAACGGCTGGTTTATTTCCGGGCTTCGAGATATCTGACGCGGAGCGCTTCAGAAAAAAACGGTTTGATTTTTATATCGCAGTATTCAAGAAAGCCTGATTTGAGTTGGTGGAGCGCGCTCAAGGTTTTTTGCCGATAGACAACAGATAATTCCAAGATTGAAGCCTTGTCATATTATGCAGATAAAATCTAGCGATTTCTCCCGCAAGAGCGGCGCGGTCGATTTTTACGTCCAGCCTGCTGGCCGAGACGAAAGGCCCCGGCAGCGCTTCCTCTATAAGAGAGCCGTCGGAGTCGTACAGCCCTTTTTCGGCTTGTTCCAAAAACTTCGCATAGTTCCCGTAAGTTGCTTGAATCGGATGGTACTGATAAAAGCTTTGTTTCGATTCTTTGTAAAATCTCCTGTATGCCGACGACATCGCTCTTAGAAGCGCGCTCGGAGGCATTTTTGCGGGATAGTGAACGACGAAGTTTCCGGAATAAAAGCGCCAATCCCTGTGAATGAATCGATTGTCGGGAATTAGTTGCGGGATTCCCAGAGAGCTGCCTCTGGTGGGAAAATCGTACATGCTGCAGAAGCCCCAGTTGTACGCGCGGTTCCTCAGGACAAGTTCCAAGCTTCTTTCAACTGTTTCCGGCGTGTCGTTGTCGGATCCAAATATGAACAACAACTGAAGCTTTACATCATGTTTAGAAAAAAGGCGAAGGCTGTTTTCTATGTCGATCACGCTCTGTCGTTTATCGAAGAAATCCAGCGCTCTCGGATCGATAGACTCCACGCCGACGCCTATGCAGGCGCGTCCGGCCCGCTCGATAGCCTCCATTAATTCGTTGTCTTTGGATATGAATATGCGGGAAAAGAAAAACATATCCACATTGCCGCCGAAGCGTTTTTCCATGAGGCGAAAAAGCTCCAGAGCGTGGTCTCGATCCAAAGTGAGGTCGTTGTCCGCAAAAAAAACGTATCTGGTCTGAAGCCTATTGAAAGAAAGCTCGATTTCTTTCATAACAAGCGCAGGGTCTTTTTTTCTGTGCTTCTGTCCCAATTCGTGTTTCACGAAACAAAACGAGCATCCAAACGGGCATCCTCTCGAAGACTGAACCACGGCCATATTGAAGCGGGGAATTCCGTTTCTTAGAGTGTCAAAGAAATAAAACGGCAGCGAGCGCGCAGTGTATCCCTCGACAAGACCCGGATCAGCGACCAAGTCGATTTTCTCTATGAAAGCTCTGGATTTGTTATGGACGGGAACACCGTTTTCGTCTTTGAATGAAACGCCGTCCACTCCTTCGGCCCCTAGCCCTTGAGAGAATTTTTCCATCAATTCTAAAATTGTGGCTTCGCCTTCGTTCCGCACCGCGTAATCGCAGTGTTCAAGGCAGTCTTCCGGAAGACTGCTTGGGTGAGACCCGCCGAATATTATCGCCGCGCGAGGATTTTCTCTTCTTGCTTTGGCGGCGTATGCGTATCCTTTTAACGAGGAGAAAGACATAAGCGAAAAACATACGGCGTCTGATTCTCCGACCCTTTTCCAATCGACTTTGCTTCCTGAGAATTCACAATAAGTTTTTACGTCGTAACCCGCGTTTGCAAGAGCGGTGGAAACCGCCAGCAAGCCGTATCTGGGCATAAAAGCGCGATAGGAAGTCACCTGCAACGGCAGACTGGTGTCATGCGGGCAGATAAGAGTGATTTTTTTAACGCTCATGTCTTTACCGGCGCGCTCGGGACTTTTCAGATTTTGACTTCAAACTCAAATATTAGAACTTTCGAAAACCCTTTTCCATTTTATTTTTAATAGAGGGTCCGACAAAAGAGGCAACAGAGAACTCTGGTCGTACCTTACGCAGCCTTCGCAGCCGGCGACTGTTCTGCGCAGTTCATCCGGGTTCGACGCCATAAGCTCGCGCATGGAGCGGACATATTTGAGTTCGCTTGGGAAATAGCAGCAAAGAGAAAAGACTCCCGATGGCGAGATGAGAGCGTGCGCTCCTGTGGCGGCTATGCACCTCTTCGGCCTTTCTCCGTTAATGAAGCTCCAGATGTCTGAAAGGAACCATTTTTCACCCGCCACGAAGCCGGGATTCCTATCGCAGAAATCTGACAGAGAATCGAAGCCCTTCCGGGCTTGTTCAGGCGACGGTTGCAGCCTTTTGAGGAAATTCAACTGAAACTTCACGGAGTCGGCGCCAAGTTCGCGCATATCGCCGGCGAACTCCGCCAACCTTTCCACATTATGCCGGTTAATCACGCATGCGACGGAAATCCTAGCTCTTTTTCTAGCCTGAACGAGCGCTGCCGCTCCTCTTGTCGCCATTTCATAGCTTCCGCTTCCTCTGATTGTGTCATTGTCTTCGCGAACGCCGTCTATGGAAATCACGCACATGTCGAACGAGGAATCTATTTGTCGGGCGATTCTATCGTCTATAAGAGTTCCGTTGGTCAACAGTATAATGAACTGGGGCAGGGCGGCTCTGGCCAAATCGAAGATGTCCTTTCTTTCGAGGGGCTCTCCGCCGGCGAATATCAAAGCCGGCAGCTTTCTCATGGCCGGCTCAGTCACTAGCCGCATAGCCTCGGCGGAACTCATGTCGCCCTCGCCGTTCATGGGAGAACCGTTTTTTGCGAACGTTTCCATGAACGAGCAACCGTCGCATTTCAAGTTGCATTTCGAGGTCGCTAAAAAGCTACAGAGAATGGGAGCCGGCGCGCCGGTTCTGCCCCTAAGCAGAGCCGCCAGCGAGTTTTTCGCAAGTCCGTAAGAGAGCATCTTGTGGAAGCTCGCTCGTTCAGGCTCAACGCCCGGAGCCATTTCGTTTGGATTCTTCGTATTTGCCTTCGCAAAGCCAGCCGATCACTTTTTTTGCCGTTGCCCTTTCCGCGCCGCTGAATTTGTTGGCCGCGTGAGCGTCGAGGAATTTCCTGTCTGCTTTTTTCCAGTCGTAAACGCCGAGCGTGGTGGCGTGGCAGTCGAAGCAGAGTCGCTGGAACATTGATCTGGGGTCAGAATGGGCTCGGTCGGGCAGGGCGGCTTCCGAGCCTGCCACTAGGTTCAGGTACTCGACGAGAGCCTGTTTTTCTTTTTCGTTCGCGAAAACCTTTTTCCCCTTGCGGGCAATCAGACTGTTGCCTTTCTTCCATTTCGCTTCCCAGTATTCATGTCTTGCGGCGATGTTTTCCCAACCCGTAAGAGAGCGAGACCTGTCCAGCGTCGGCTCTTTGGGGTGGCACCACAGGCATCGTTTCCTGAAAAGCTTTTCGCCTTTCCTGACTATTTCCGCTTCGGCTTTCGCTTGTTTGGTTTTTTCCGCCGGATGCGTTTTGCTCAAGGCCTCAACGAGACCGCGTCTGTTATAGTCCCTCAACCAGAGGTCGTTTCTATCCATGTGCCAGTTGACAATATTCTTCCACTCCCTGAAAGTTCTTCTTCCGTCTATCTTCGAATGGCAGGAACCGCATTTGCGCTCTATAAGCTCCTTAGGGTCTTTGACTTTCGGGATATCGTCCACGGAATACGCGTAGGGCGTCGTGTCGATGTCGAAAGGTTTGTACATGGGGGCGGCTTTTATCGGGGGCGGCGGGCCGTGAAAGACCGAGCCTTTTTCGTTCACTACCAGATTTCCCCTCGTCATCAACTCGGCAGCCGCGGTGATTCTCTTGCCGTCCCTTGTTTTTCCGTCCGCGAACAGCGACAGCAGAATAGTGTCGAACCCGCCCGGACGATTGTTGACGATGTCATAAATTTCGAGGCTGGGATAAAAAACATTGGCATGAAGAGGATTGTAACGATAAGCGAAGTTCCTTCCTTCGAGATGAATCTCTCCATCGGATATCTGAACGCCCGGGCTGACGAGGGTGTAGTAGAGCTTTCCTTCCGCCCATTCTTCCGGAAGCGAGCCTTTTATTTCGAGGACGTCGGTTATGTCGAATGTCGAGACTTTCGGAAGCTTCAACTCGATTTCATAAGGGCTTCCTTTTTCAACGACGTAAATGTCGTACCACGAGTCGGGCTTGCCAAGAGTGCCGCCTTCATGGCCGTTCGCTTTCACGTTCACGAACACCCTGTATCGGCCCGGCTTGTCGAGGATGCGTTTTTCTTTGAAAAGCCCGAAGAGGCCCAAAGGATTTGTTTTCCACTCTTCTTCCAAGACAGTCCCGTCTGGAGCCTCAAATTTGAAATCCACATCCGTGACGATCGAGGGGAATATGAACCCCCCGCCGACTATGCAGTCTCCGGTTTCGTATATAGCTCCCTGTTCGGGGGACATCCCGGCGAAAACGTAATAGTTTTTCCTGCCCACCCTAACCAGCGGCGATTTCAGAGGCTCTTCCACTCTGTTGTTCTCGTCTCTGGGGTCGCCGACTACTCCGGCTCCGTGATATATGCCGTATTTGTTGACGCCTGTTTTCAGGTTGCGGTAAACCACGCCGCCGAGGAATCTATAGATATCCCCCTTGATGTCCCCGCCTTCGCCCGCGCCGAATTGTCTTCCGAAAAAGTTCGGCGTCACAATCCAGTATGAAGTGGAGTTGGTGGAGTCCGACACCGCGTATCTGCCGAGCAAGCCGGGCTTGATTGCGGATGAATAGTAATAGCTCAGAATTTCAGGATCCTCTTGAAACGAGTGAGG
>JAKQBV010000193.1 GCA_029573925.1 bacterium | reverse complement strand
CCAGCGCCCGCAAGGCAAAGTCGCTGCCCTCGAGCGCGTCGATCACGGCCCCGCCCTGCGCGCCCGTTGCCCCCGCGACGAAGATGATCTTCCGGTCAGTCATGCTTCTCCCCTCAGGCCACGTAGCGGATGGTCTGGCCGCCATCGACGGCGATCGTCTGGCCGTTCACGTAATTCCCGGCGGCGCTCGCGAGCGCGACGATCATCCCGGCGGCGTTGCGGGAGATGGAGCGGTTGACGTAGGGTTCTTGTTGGAGGAGCGGGTTGGATGCGGCGATGCCCGCGAGGCGGCCTGCGGGGTCGTGGGAGAAGGCGGTGGAGACGCCGTTGGAGAGTTGGCTGGAGACGAGGCGTCCGGCGGGGTCGCGGGAATAAGAGACCTCGGTGGAGGGGGCTTCGGGGATGTTGACGATGATATCGGGATGGAAAGCAACGTGGTAAGCGGGAGAGAAGACGGCGGAGGCGAGGCGTCCGGCGGGGTCGTAAACGAATTCGGAGTCGGAGTCGAGGTTGCCGCGACCGAGGTGAGCAAGCGGATGTGAAGTCTGTCGAATATTCATGGCTGTTATATTTCCATTATGATCGAAAGAAAGCGATTTGGCAATCTGGTTTATTGCGGAATATTAATTTAGTTGGAAGCTGGGCTGGGGGTGTGGATTTGTTTGTAAGGGGAAGGGCGGGTTCGGGTTGAATAAAGGGGAGGGGGCAATTACAATATCGGCGGTTGTGCGAGAGAAAGGAAGTTCGAGCGGCGATGCCGGAGATAAGGCTTCATGGCAGGGGCGGACAGGGCGCGGCTCTGGCGTCGCGGTTGCTGGCGGAGGCGGCGTTCATAGAGGGGCGGCACGCTCAGTCGTTTCCGGCGTTCGGGCTTGAGCGCCGGGGCGCGCCGGTGACGGCGTACACGCGGATACAGGATACTCCAATACTTAATCATAGCAAGATATACGCGCCCGACGCGGCGGTGGTTCTGGACGCGACGTTGCTGAAGCTGGCGAACGTGGCGGAGGGGCTGAAGCCCGGCGGGCTAGTGGTGATAAACACGGACAGGCGGGCGGAGGAACTGGGGCTGCCTGCGGGGCTGAGGGTGGCTACGGTGAACGCGGGGGCGATAGCGGCCGAGCGCGGGCTGGGGTCGAGGTTGGCGCCGATTGTCAACACGGCGATTCTGGGGGCGTTCGCGGCGGCGTCCGGCGTGGTCTCTCTGGAAAGCGTTATGGAGGCGATAAGGAGAAACGTGGCGTTCAGGACAGAGGACAACGCGGCGGCGTGCGAACTGGCCGCTCTGGAAATGGAAACGGCGCTCTTATGACGGAACATCTCTATTACAACGCCGCGGCGATGGACCTTATGAGGACGACGCGGAACACGCTGTCGAACAAGACGGGGTCATGGAGGCACATGAGGCCGGAGTTCGGGCTGAAAGCGGCGGCGTGCGCGGCGGCGTGTCCGGCGGGCAACCCGATAGCGAGGTTCATGGCGGCGGCGGCGGAAGGGAGGATAGAAGAAGCGCTGAGAGAGTTGAAAAAGGAGAACCCGTTGCCGGGAGTTTGCGGGAGGGTGTGTCCGAGGCCGTGCGAGGCGGCGTGCAACAGGGCGGAGTTTGACGAGGCGGTGGGAACCCGCGCGGTGGAAAGGCTGCTTGGGGACGCGGAGGCGGAGTTCGGGTTGTGTTTGCCCGCGGCGATGGGGAAGACTGGAAAGAGGGTGGCGGTGGTCGGCGGCGGCCCGGCGGGATTGAGTTGCGCGTATCATCTGGCGCTGTCGGGGCATGGCGCGACGGTGTTCGAGGCGGGGAGCGAGCCGGGAGGACTGTTGCGTTTTGGCATCCCGGCGTACAGGCTGCCGAGGGAGGTTCTCGACAGGGAGCTTGGGTTCGTCGGCGCGCTCGGAATAAATATGAAAACAGGAAGCAGGGTGGACGCGGGCGGCGCGGCGCGGTTGCAGGACGAGTTCGACGCGGTGGTCGCGGCCACGGGCGCGCTTGTTTCGCCCGGTCTGGGAATAGATGGGGAGGGGCTTGAGGGGTATCACAAGGGGCTGGAGTTTCTCGCGGCGGCGAACGCGGGCGCGGCGGATGGAATAGGAAAAACGGTGATAGTGGTGGGAGGCGGTAACACGGCGGTGGACGCGGCGAGGTGCGCGTTGCGGCTTGGCGCGGAAGATGTCACGGTGATGTACCGCCGGGGCCGTGAGGATATGCCGGCTTCGGATGAAGAGGTTGCGGAGGCGGAGGAAGAGGGAGTGAGGTTCGTGTTTCACGCGGCTCCGGCGAAACTCGTGGGAGAAGGCGGGCGGCTGCGTGGCGTGGCGCTGATGAGAATGAAGCCCGGCGAACCGGACCAAAGCGGGCGGCGGCGGCCTGAACCGGTGGCGGGAAGCGAGCGGGAGGCGCACGCGGATGCCGTGATAGAGGCTGCGGGAGGTCGCGCGGACAACCCGTTCGGGCGGGCGTTGGAAGTGGACGAGTGGGGAGCCACCGGGAACGAAAAATTATTTGTGTGCGGTGACGCGGCTCCGGGAGCTAGGACGGTGGCGAGCGCTATCAGCGGAGGCAAACGAGCGGCGATAAGGGCGGATGTGTTTCTCCGCGGGCTGGATTTCGAGTGGACGAAGAGGGCTATGTTGGTTGGCGGGAACGGGGCGGCAAGCGCGGCGGCGCACAGGGCGGGCGAAGCGGCCTCCGGCGCGGACGGCTCGGTCGTCAGGTTCAAAAACGTCAACACGGCTTATTTCAGCAGGGCAGCGCGGGCGGCGAAGCTTGAAAGGATGTCGCCGGAGGCGCGTGTTTCGAGTTTCGAGGAGGTCGCGTCGGTGGCGGGCGTAGCGGCGGAGACCGCGCGGGCGGAGGCGTCGAGGTGTTTCCGTTGCGGGGAATGCGACGACTGCGGGAACTGTCTCGTGTTCTGCCCGGACATGTCGATAATCGGAAAGGCTGCGGCGGAGGGAGCCGCGCCGGGGTTCGACGGAGACTATTGCAAAGGATGCGGTATCTGCGCGAGGGAATGCCCGCGCGGTGTGATAGAAATGATAGAGGAAGAACGATGAAGGAAGTAATGATGGGGGATGTCGCGGTGGCGCGCGGGGTGAAGCTCGCGAGGGTGGAGGTAATCGCCGCGTATCCGATAACGCCGCAGACGATAATAGTGGAAGAGCTGTCCGAGATATGCGGTCGGGGCGAGCTTAAGGCGAGGTTCATCAAGGTGGAGTCGGAGCATTCGGCGCTGGCGTGCTGCATGGGGGCGTCGATGGCGGGGGCAAGGACATTCACTGCGTCGGCGTCTCAGGGTTTGCTGCTGATGCACGAAATGTTGCACTGGTCGGCCGGGGCGCGGACTCCGATTGTGATGGCGAACGTGAACCGCGCGATCGCTCCGCCGTGGAACCTGTGGTCGGATCAGACGGACAGCCTCTCCCAGCGCGACACGTCTTGGATTCAACTCTACTGCGAAAACAATCAGGAAGTGATAGACACGGTGATACAGGCGTACAGGATAGCCGAGACGGTGTATCTGCCTGTGATGGTTGTGCTGGACGCGTTCATCCTGTCGCACACGTCGGAAGTGGTGGACGTGCCGGAGCAGGAGGATGTGGACAGGTATCTGCCGCCGTTCAAGGCGGCGCTGACGCTCGACACGGACGACCCGCGCGCGTTCGGAAGCATTTCCGGCCCGATGGAGTATCAGAAACTTAAGATGGCTCGGCACGAGGACATGATGGGCGCGGTGGAAGTGGCGCGTCGCGCGGACGAAGAGTTCGGAGAGATATTCGGAAGAAAATACGGAATAGCGGAGCCGTACAGATGCGAGGACGCGGAGTTGATTCTGCTGACGTCCGGCGCGCTCGGCGGCACGGCGAAGATAGCGGTGGACGCGCTGAGGGATTCGGGCGCGGCGGTCGGGGCGCTGAGAGTCAGGCTGTTCAGGCCGTTCCCGGCGGAAGACATAGCGGACGCGATAGGCGAAGCTCCGAAAGTGGCCGTAATCGACCGCAACCTCTCGGTGGGAGCCGGAGGTATTTTTGCGCAGGAACTGAAGGCGGCTCTATATGACAGGGAGCGCAGGCCGGCCGTGTTCGGGTTCACAGGCGGTTACGGCGGCGGAGATTTCACGCCG
>JAKQBV010000146.1 GCA_029573925.1 bacterium | reverse complement strand
ATGTTTTTGAGGATGCCTCCGGTGGGATTGGCTTCAAGGACATCGCCCTGTTCCGTCTGCTCCCAAACGTCCGCAGCCTCGATCACCGGCAACCCGATGTTTATCGCATTCCTGAAGAAAATCCTTGCGAAAGACGTCGCCACCACGCAGGATATGCCCGCCGCTCGGATGCACACCGGCGCGTGCTCTCTCGAACTGCCGCACCCGAAATTCTCCCCCGCCAACAGGATGTCGCCGGGCGTCACCGCTTTCCTGAATTCGGGGAACTCGCCCTCCATACAGTGGTCGGCAAGCTTATCCGGGTCTGTCGTGTTCAGGTACATCGCCGGAATTATTATGTCGGTGTCGATATTGTGGCCGAACTTCCAGACTTTCCCTTTGAATGTTTCGCTCATGGCAACCTCACATTATGTCTTCTGGATGAACTATTTCGCCCGCGACGGCGGACGCCGCCGCCACCGCCGGGTTTGAAAGATATACCAAGCTTTTCACATGGCCCATCCTGCCGATAAAGTTCCTGTTTGTGGTGCTGACGGAGACCTCTCCATCGGACAGAACGCCCATGTGGCCGCCTAGACACGGCCCGCATGTAGGCGTGCTCACCGCCGCCCCCGCCTCCGCAAAGATATCCAGCAGCCCTTCCGCCATCGCCGCGCGGTATATCCTCTGCGTCGCCGGTATCACTATCATCCTCGCTTTCGGATGCACTTTCTTTCCCTTTATCACGCTCGCGGCCAGCCTCAAGTCCGGCAGCCACCCGTTCGTGCACGAGCCGACGAACGACTGGTCTATTTTGACGCCCTTCAGTTCGCCGACCGCCTTCACGTTCTCCGGCAGGCTGGGGCACGCCACCACAGGCTCCATTCCCTCAATGTCAACTTTCACCACGTCCGCGAATACGGCGTCCGCGTCGCTGGCGTAGATTTTTCCTTTGCGCGCCGGAGTCCCGGCAAGATGCTCCGCCGTCTTTTCGTCCGCCTCGAATATCCCGTTCTTTGCCCCCGCCTCAATCGCCATGTTCGCCATCGTCAGGCGGTCATAAATCGACATCGCCGCGACCCCCGGCCCCCTGAACTCCATCGCCCGGTATCTGGCTCCATCGACTCCGATCATGCCGATTATTTTCAGTATGACGTCTTTGCCGAACGCCCATTTCGATGGAGAGCCGGAAATGTCGAACGCCATCGTTTCGGGAGTTTTAAGCCATATCTTGCCGGTGGCCCAAGCGGCGGCCAGATCGGTGCTTCCCACTCCGGTGGCAAAAGCCCCCATCGCGCCGTGCGTGCATGTGTGGCTGTCCGCCCCGATAACCACGTCTCCGGGGGACACCAGCCCCTCTTCCGGCAGCAGCGCGTGGCACACTCCGGCGCGTCCCACCTCAAAGTATTTCTTAATGCCCTGCTCACGCGCGAATTCCCTCATCGCCTTCGCGAGCGCCGCGCTCATTATGTCCTTGTTAGGCACGAAGTGGTCGTTCACGAGAGCTATTCTGTCCGGGTCCTTGACCTTCGCCGCGCCCGTCTTCCTGAACTCGTTGATAGCGGGCGGAGCGGTCACGTCGTGGCCCATCATCAGGTCGCATTCGGCGAGAACAATCTCTCCGGGCCGCACCGACTCCCGCCCGCTACTCGCGGCCAATATTTTTTCCGTCATCGTCATTCCCATCTCAAAAAAACCTCCGTCAGTCTAAATAAAAGCGCTGCGCCCGGCGCGCCTCGCGCGCCTCGATCACTATTTCCTTCGCCAAGACGTGCCCGCCGGGCCGTCCTCGATTATGAAGCCGAGCTTGTCAAGCTCGTCTCTTACAGCGTCCGAAACCGCCCAGTCCTTTTTCGCGCGCGCGCCGTCCCTAATGCGGACGAGCAATCCGAGCAACGCGTCCACAAGCCCGTCGTCTTCTGAGCGAGCGTTCGAAACGCCGCCTTGGAACAATCCGAGGATGCCGCCTAATTCAAGCGCGATTTCCTTAGCCGCCATCAGGGCGTCCGCCTCCGCGCGGGTCGCCCGCGCGCCGGGGGCCGACTCGATTTCCGCCATTGCCGTGTTCGCGGTTCGAACCAGAGTAAACAGCGCCGCGAGCGCCGCCGGGGTGTCAAAGTCGTCGTCCATAGCGGAGATGAAGTCCGCGCGCGCCTTGCTTGCCGCGTTCCTAACCGCCCCCGCCCTGTCCCTGACGTCCCCCTGCCCGGCCCGCCCGACCGCCGAGTCAACCTTCGCAAAAAATGTCTCGAACCTCGCCAGCCCCTTTTCCGCCTCCGCTAGCCTGTCGTCCGAATAACTCACCGGCGACTTGTAGTGCGCGGACAAAAACAGCAGCCGGAGCGCGTCCGGCCGGGTCTTCTTCAATATATCTCTTAAATGTATGACATTGCCGAGAGACTTCGACATCTTTTCCTTGTCCAACTCCACGAACCCATTGTGCAGCCAGTATTTTGCGAACGGTTTTCCGGTGAAAGCCTCGGACTGCGCGATTTCGTTTTCGTGGTGCGGAAACATCAGGTCGCGTCCGCCGCCGTGAATGTCAAGTGTCGGCCCCGCGATTCCGACCGCCATCGCCGAGCATTCCAGATGCCAGCCGGGGCGCCCTTTGCCCCACGGGCTATCCCACCACGGCTCTCCCTCTTTGGCAACTTTCCACAGCGCGAAATCCCTGCGCTCTCTCTTGCCCGGCTCGGTCTGTCCGTCCGCCGCCGCAGCGTCGCCCTCCGTGCCGGCCATCCGGCCGTACCCGTCGAAAGTCGACACGCTGTAATAGACGTTTCCCTCCGCTTCGTACGCGTGTCCTTTTTCCATAAGTCCGGAGATCATCTTTATCATCGGCTCTATGTGCTCAGTCGCCCTCGGATAAGCCGCCGCCCTTTTCACTCCCAGCGCGTCCATCGTCTCGAAATAACTGGCTTCGTGCTCCCTCGCCAGCTCCCTGAAACTGACTCCCAGTTCGTTCGCCTTGTTTATTATCTTGTCGTCCACGTCCGTGAAGTTCTGGATATGAAACACGTCGTAGCCTTTGAATTCTAGGAATCTGCGGATTACGTCAAAGCTGATGTAGCATCGGGCGTGCCCGATGTGGCAGTGGTCGTAGGCGGTGACGCCGCAGACGTACATATTCACTCTGTCGCCGTTTACAGGCGAGAAAGGCTCTTTCGTCCGCGTCAGGTCATTTGTCACTCTCAAACTTTTGAAGTTTTCCACCGCCGCTTCCATCAGTTCCTCCATAAAAAACAAACGCGCGGCCCGAGCCGCGCCCGATTAGTCATCGCAACTAAATCGGAATCATATTATCTTGGCGCCGAGAGTGCGCTCCATTTCTTTCAGAGCGAACTCATGGGCCGCGCGGTCGAAAGTGTCCACGCACCGCCTGTCCACTCTCACCGACAGACCTCTGGCGCGCGCGTCCGCGCATGTGTATAACACACAAATATTCGTGCACACGCCGCACAGTTCCAGCGTGTCGATTTCCTTCTCTTTGAGCAGTTCCTCGAAATTAGTTCCGAAGAATGCGCTGAATCTTTTCTTCAAAATCACCGCGTCATCCGGCCTCGGACGCAGGTCTTTGTGAATCTCCGCGCCCCTGCTTCCGGCTGTGGCGTGCTTGGGAAACATCTCGAACTCGGCGTCGTCCTCGTCGTGGTTGTCGCACACGTATATCACGGGAATTCCGCTCTCGCGGCATTTCGAGATTTTCTTCTGTATCTCAGGGATTATCTTGCCGACAGTTTCGCCTATGTAAAGCGCGCCGTCCTCGCACACGAAATCGTTCAACATATCAATAACGATAAGCGCCTCGTTGCTCATCTCTCTCCTCCGGAATCACGCGGTCGGACTGAAGAAACCGCCCATGTCCTCTCCCGCCTTCTTCTCCCAATCCTGAAACTTTTTCTCTATTTTCTCTATTTCGCCCCGGTCATTAATGAAGTTGGCGAAAGACACTTTCTTCCGACTGAATTCCTCGTTAAAAATGCGCAGAAAGCCAACAGCTCCGACTAGCGATTTTTCGGTGTCGCGGGCAAGATTTTCCGACGCCGCGTAGAGCGCCGCCGTTATCTCCTCGGCGGCCCTGTCCGCGCGCCCCAGCGCGGTGTAAAGCATCGCCAGCCTCAGCCTGAACCCCGCCTCCAGCGCGCCTTCATCGCTCTCCCTGACGAGTCGCCTTAAAGCTATCTCGGCGGCTTTCGACTGGCTTCCTTTTATCAACTCTTCGACCGCTCCCAGAGCTAGC
>JAKQBV010000110.1 GCA_029573925.1 bacterium | reverse complement strand
CCGAATAGTTATCATGTCCCGCAAGAGGACAAATAGGTGTCTCGGCCAGACTGGTCTCAAGGCCTAAAAGCAAAGACCAGAAAAAAAACATCTCTTGCGCTACTTGACGCAGCCTTTTTCATAGGTGCGCATGGCACACATTTAAGCGGGTAGAGTCATCTAATAATATGTATATAATGATGGAAACGAGAATGATGTTGTCAGGATGTAATAGCGCGGATGAAGTCTTCGCCTTCTTTGAGTCCGGCGTCTAGGGTGTCCGCGAAATTCTGTGGAAAATCCATTTCGAGTCTGAGAATGCGCCGCGCCTGTTCGTCGATGTGGAACGAGCGGTAGTGCTCTTCGTCGCCGACCGAGCCGAGGCCGAGCATCTTGACGCCGACGTTTGCGGCGTGGATGGTGGACACTATCGGGAAATAATCTTTCGCGGGGTTCGGCTCGTGGTGGTTGCTGATTGAGTACAGCAGAGGGTCCGGCAGGTTCCATTTGATGGCGAGCATGCGCCCAACATCGCAGTGGGTGACGCCCAGTTCTTCTTTCTCGGCTCTGAAAAGCGGGATGCGCTGGGTCTTCATTCTCTTGTATGCCAACTCGAATTCATCCGGCAGAAACTGGTCGAGTATCAGCAACCCGATGTCGTGAAGCAGGCCGGACACGAAGGCTTCTTCCGCCATCGCGGGAAACACCTTTTTTGCGATTGCGCGGGAAAGTATGGAAACGCTGATGGAGTGTTTCCAGTATCCGGCGTAGTTGAGTTGGTGTTTGCGCCCGCGCCCGCTAAAAAAGTCGAGCATGGATATGGACAGGGCGAGGCTGCGGACGGTGTTGAATCCGAGTATGATAATCGCCTGCTGGAGGGTTTCGATTTTCTTGGGGAATCCGTAGAAAGCCGAGTTCACGAGCTTGAGGACTTTGGCGGAAAGGGCTTGATCCAGAGAGATGGCTTTGTTGAGGTCGGAAGCGGAAGTGTGCGGGCTGTCGACGATCTCGATGATTTTCTGAACCACCGCCGGGAGGGTCGGGATGTCCTTGAGGCGGTCGACCACTTTCTGGGCTGTCTGGTTATCCACGCCTCGAGACCTCGTCGTCGATGTAAGCGCTTTCGAGTTGGGCGCGGACAACGCGGGCTTCATCGATTCCGGCGGCGACTGAGGCGAATAGCCGGTCGATCTGGAATCTGGCGTTGGAGGCGGTTTCGCCGGCTCTGGCTGCCTGAGCGACCGCTCCGGCGTAAGCCGAAGAGACTCTGGCAACGAGTTGCTTGCGCGTGGACTCGCCTTTTGCGGGGGCCAAAAGCAGGGCCGCCGCGGCTCCCGCCGCGAGTCCGGCGATGAACGCTGCGAAAAACGCGTGCCCGCCTCCGCCGTTGCCGCCTTCAGTCCCGCTCATCTGAGCCTTTCCGGGCGGCTCCGGGGGCTGCGTCGCAGCCTTCCCTCCGCTCGCCCATATCGTTCCACGTCTCCACCGCTTTCCTCAGTCCGGCGGAAATGCTTTTCATGTTCGACACGATAGGCACGACCGTCTCGTCCGTCGCGTGGAGGATGGAGCGGGCGTCGCCTGCGGCGTGCCTCACGTCCTTGACGATTTCCTCCACCCGTTCCATCTGCCCGCCGGCTTTCTCGGTTATCTCGTTGATGTCTTCGATGGATTTCCTAAGCTCGGCGACGGTCCGCTCCACATTTTCATTAACCGTTTCAAGGAGTTTCTTCAGCGATGCGGAGCCGTCGATGAGGCTTCTAGCGACCCAGAACAGAATCGCGGTCGTCAGAACCGCGCAGATGGCAATCAGGATAACGGCAATGTTAAACAATGTGGCCATGGCATTCTATTGTAGACGGTCGGCGACGATTTTGCAAACGCGCGCGGGAAACGCGCGCGGGCGCGCTATAATATAATTTGGAGGGGACGGAATGCCTGTTTACGAATACGAATGCGTCAGGTGCGGCGCGCGCAACGAGTTCGTCGAGTTCCTCGGTTCGGGCCGGATAGTGGCGAGGAAGTGCCGGGAGTGCGGCGGGACTAGGCTGCGCAAGCTTGCGTCCCGGGCGGTATTCCATCCCGAAGTGACGCTTGAAGACCTCGGAGTAAATGTAATCCGGCAGCCAGCGCCGCCTGCGGGAACCGTACCGCAAGGTCCTCCCGGCGGCAAATGCCCGTACTGCGATCCCGACCCCGAACCGTCCTCTCCGGGCGGCGCAGGCGGCGGCCCGCAAAAACCCTGAGAGCCGACGCTCTCCGCCCCGGCTCACATATCCAGAAATCCGAAAGCCCTGCTCCACAACGCGCCAGCGCCGCGTTTGAACGCGTCCCACACGACCGGGTAATAGCTCAGCCCGTCCCGCAGGAATCCGGGAACGTCCTCGCCCACCGCCGCCGAAAATATCAGCCCAAGCCCCAAAAAATTCATCATCAGGATGAACGACAGTGAAAACAAAGCTCCCGCCCTCGCCAGATCAGGCTGGCCGAGCCTTATCGTGTAAACAGTTAGCATGATGTGGAACGCGATGGAAGCGCCCAGCAGGCCGTCGATATATGGCCGGAACGCCGGGGCCACTATAAGATGCAGTATCAGGAAGAACACCGCGTACAACGGAAAAAAATACGGCGCGAGGGTGACGATGAAGTTGCCTTTCGTGTACGCCGCGAAGCCGCCGTTGCGCCTCGACACGTACAGTTCCTCGACCTTTCCGCCGAACAGCATCGACCACAACGCGTGGGTCAGCTCATGTCCGAAAACGTGAAGGACTATGAGTCGCCTGAAGATAATATGAATTGGAAAATATAAGACGAAGCCGACGGCCAGCCAGAGGCGGACATCCGAAGTCCACACCGCCCACGGAGCGTCGAGCAGCTTCCACAGCGCTGTCGCGTAGCCCGTCGCGCCTGTGGCGAAGGCCGCAAAAAACACGCTTTTTATTAATAATCTCGCTACTTTCAAAACAATGTTAATGTATATTATTACAGACGTCGGCGCAAGGGCGGCGGAAGCGAATCCGGGAACCGGGCGCGCGGAGGATTTTCGGCATAATGCGGGTTTATTTATACGTCATCATCAGTTGGATAATAGGGCTTGACCCCTACGCGCCCATAGAAAAATCCCTTGAAAAACGGCTCATGGACGCCGTCCCCGGCATCGAGTCCGCGCACATTCGCATCAGCGCTTCCAGATTCATGTTCCTCATATTCGGAAAATGCAAAGGCATAACGGTGGAGCTTCGCGCCGCCCGCGTCTCAGGGCTTCGCCTAGACTTCTTTTCATTCGTCTCCACCGGGTTCCGGTTCAACCCGTTCTCGACGTTTTTTCTGAACCGCCCGGTCATCCTCGAAGCCGGAGACACCGAGTGGACAATCAGGGTGCTCGAAGAGGACTTGGAGGACTTTCTGGACACCAAAGGGCCTCTATTGAAAGGCGCGGAAGTGAGCATAACGCCGGAGCGAATCACGCTTTGCCGGCCATCCAGTCTCGCCGCGCTGCTCCACCTTAAAGAGCCTCTCTCGCTCTCAGGCCGCATCGCGATAGACGAGAAAAAATGCGTCGTGCTCGACCTATCGTACGTCCAGTCTTTCGGCATATCGCCCGCGCGCCCGCTCCTCAAAACCATTCTCAACATAGTCAATCCCATACTCACCCCCGGAGACGTCAACCGGCTGCTCAACAAAGTCGAGTCCGGCCCGCTTTCGTCTGTTAAACTCAAAGCTCTGTTCGAGGAAATCCTAATGCTTCAAAACCACATCCTCATCAGCGGCAGACTGCTCTCCGAGCGCGTCCCGAAAAAGAAACCCGAACCCAAGCCCGCAGAGAAACCAACCCGGAAACCCCGCGAAGATAAACAGGAAAACAAAAAAGAACCGATTGTGCAGAATAAGGATTAATACGAACCCGCCGGTTACAATCAACGATAAATAAAATGGAAATATGAACCGCGACTGGGAAAATTATCGTAGAGTGTCGCCCGCCCGCAACGCTCGGAACGTCTCGACGATAAACGCCGGAGCAAAAGCGCCGATGAATAATTGCTTGGCCGCGTCGAATGGTATCTTCATGAAAGTTTCGAGCATCTTTTTCCGGTCGTCGTTCAGCAGGTGAGCAATCTGCGATTCGTGCGCGAGCATCGCATCGCATTTGCGCCTGAACATTGAGCCGACCGGAACAAACGTGTCCGGGTTGCGAAATACGTCGAACAGAAGAATTAGCGGGCACTGAAATGGTTCTGCCCCGCCCTTCACCTGCTCAGGAAAATACTGGAACAGGGGGCTGAAGGAATTGGCGCGTATGGCCGCGACGGCGCACGCGCGGTGATCCGGGTGCTGGCGGTGTTCGGGCCACTCCGGGTCGAACGCCAGCATCAGTTCCGGGCGAAGCTCTCTTATCAGCGCCGTCAGGCGTCCCTGCAACTCGAAATCCGCCTTGAGTTCCCCGTCGGGATAGTCGAAATGAATTGTTTCTGACACTCCGAGAATGCGGTTTGCCGCGTCCTGTTCGTCGCGGCGCGTCCGCACAAGCGCGTCTGCGGAAAGCGCTCTGTCCATCGTTCCCTTTTCGCCTTTGGTGCACACGACGTAAACGAC
>JAKQBV010000092.1 GCA_029573925.1 bacterium | reverse complement strand
GGCGCGTGTCCCATGTGCCATAGAAAAGTCAATGTGAAAGTTGACCCCGAAAAGGGAGTGGACGCAAGGTTCTTCAGATTAAAACCCGGCTCATGAATCTTTAAATTCATTCAAAAAGCCCCGCCGCTTCAGCTTCGAAAGTTAAATCCGCATCCTCGTCGCATAGAGCTTTCCCCATGGTCATCCTAGTGTTTGCGGTTTGTCTCAAAGTATTGCGAACTTCTGCCGCAAGCTCTTCCGCTATGAAAGGTTTTGTTATGTATCTTCGAGCGCCGGCTAAGAATGAAGACATTTTCGTTTTCATGTCTGACATTATTGAAACCATCACTACCGGAGTCGATTTTAGGGTTTGATCATTTTTTATCTCGTGCAAAGCCTCCAAACCGTCCATTCCCGGCATCATCACGTCTAGCAGAACCAGATCAGGCCTCCAACCTCTCATTATTTCCAATCCCTCTATTGCGGATTCCGCTGTTCGCACATTATAGCCGCGCTCCTCAAGCGCATTATTCATCATGGCTCTCATGTCCATGTCGTCTTCCATGATAAGAACTTTAGCTCGGTCGCATGTTTTTGATATAGAGTCCATGTGCGCCACCGCCTTAAACAAATAATTAATACTTACAACAACAACTGTTTCTGATAAGTTGCTTGTTTGTGTATTTTCATTCTAGCAGCGATTTGCGGCCCGATGTCTCTTTGTGATAGACTTGTCGCGTTCTGAAGCTGTCTCGGAGGCCAGATAAAATGTTGGGAAAAATAATCAAGCTCGCTTTATTAGCAGTCGCCGCTCTGGTTGTTGTGGGTTTCATAGCGATTCAAATAATCATGGGATGCGGAAAACCCAATTACAACGGCAGAATAATGGTGTCATCGGAGAATCTTGGAGCCGAAACCGCCGTTTACCGGGACGACTACGGAGTGGCTCATATCGTCGCGGATACCGAGCGGGACGCATTCTTTGCGCTCGGATACGCGCACGCTCAGGATCGCATGTTTCAGATGTTCCTGACCCGTCTGGCATGTCAGGGAAGACTCACTGAAGTGGTGGGCGACGCCCCGACTGATCCCGGCATGCTCGGCCACGAATCTCTGCTCGAACAGGATAAATTCAACCGGGTCGTCGGATTTGCGGATCTGGGGCGACGCGGGGGCGCATACCTAGACCCGCAGTCGCTTGAGCTGGCCGAAGCTTACGTCGCGGGCGTCAATCTTTATCTGGAGAGAACCAAGAAACTCCCGCCGGAATTCTTATTGCTCGGAGTCAAGCCTGAGCCGTGGACGGTGGCCGACTCGCTCACCATCGGACGTCTTATAGCGTGGGGACTATCACACAATATGACGAGAGAATTGACTAGGATCAAGGCCGTCTCGGAACTGGGCGTCGAGCGGGGATGGGAGCTTGTAGACAGGTATCCAGATTATGGCCCTTATATAATCGACCCTTCAGTCAAACAGTATGACCCGCGCGGCAAAACATTCGAAAAGCGTCCGATGCCGATTGACCCCGGTTTTTTGAACGCCCGAGTTGTGTCGGCGCTTTTGGACATTAAGCATAGAACGGCTTTCGGTCCCGGCATTAAGGGCTTTGACGATGCCAGCAACAACTGGGTAGTTTCAGGCGCTCTTTCGAAGAGCGGAAAACCGATACTCTCTAATGATCCTCATCTGCTGAACATGCTTCCTTCCATTTTCTACCAGACCAGAATTCTTACAAAAGACGGAGTGGACGCCATTGGAGTGACTTTTCCCGGAATGCCGTTTATGGCGCTTGGGCACAACCGGCATGTCGCGTGGGCCGCGACGACCACCAGAGCTGACGTTCAAGACTTGTTCGTCGAGCAAACAAACCCTGACAATCCTAACGAATACCTGCACATGGACGAATGGAAGCAATTCGAAACCCGCGAAGAAGTTTTCAAAATCAAGGAAGGAAAGAAATTCCGCGAAGAAAGAATCATTGTAAGAAAAACCGTTCACGGAACTGTGCTGAACGATATCATCAAAGGCGCGGGGAAAGACGCGGCTCCGATTGCTCTTGCATGGACCGGTTATTTCAAGTCAGACGACATTAAAGGATTTCTCGGTCTTTCGCGCGCAGGCTCCGTCGACGAGTTGAAAGATTCTCTCGCTTTAATCGGCTCTCCGGTTCAGAACTGGATGTACGCGGACGACACCGGGAATATCGGGTACTTCGCCAGCGGCTTGTATCCCATCCGCAAGAAGGGAGACGGCACGATGCCTGTCCCCGGCTGGACAGGGGAGTATGACTGGAACGGCTTTGTTCCGGTTGCCGAGCTTCCTCAATTGGACAATCCTTCAAACAATGTGATCATTTCCGCCAACAACGCGGTTCTTCCTGAAAAGGATTATCCGTACGTGGTGTCGGACAACTACCAGTACTATCGTGGGCTGCGCCTGAAAGAGTTGCTGGACTCGAAAGAAGTTTTTACCGTCGATGATATGCACAAATTCCAGATGGACGTTTATTCGAAACAGGCAGAACGTCTCGCGCCTGTTTTTATATCCGCATTCGAGGCCGCCGGGGACTCTTCGGACAGCATCGCTTCAGCCGCCGTCGACATATTGAAGAAATGGGACTTCGAATGCAAGCCGGAAAACGCCGGCCCGACGGTTTTCTTCTGGGCGTACAGAATCGCTCTCGACCTCGTTTTCAAAGACGATCTTTCTGAATCGCTTCATACAGAATTTCTCAGGTCTCAGGCTCTCGACACTTACATTGACGATTCCTTCGAGTCGGGAACGTCTTCTTTCTTCGATAACATCAACACGCCGGAAAAGGAAACCCGCGACGACATACTTGCCGAAGCATTGAAAATTGCGGCGACCGAGCTTGCTAAAAGGTTCGGCCCCAAGCCTGAAAAATGGACTTGGGGAAAATCTCACATCGTTTACTTCAATCACCCCTTCTCTTCTGTTCCCGGCATGAAATTGTTCTTCCCCGCTTATGAACAGGGAGCTTACGGCGGAAGGGAAACTGTGTTCAACGCTTTTCACTTCTGGGACAAAGACATTAAGAAAGATGTTTTCAATGTCGCCGCAGGCCCTGCCTACAGAATGGTTATAGACATGGCCGATATCGAAGGAGCCGGAATGATAATCGACACGGGACAGGGAGGCCACTCTCGCTCGCGACATCTTTTCAACCAGAACCACAAATGGACACACGGCGGGCTTATCCCGATGAATATGGACATCAAAGCAGTGGCCGCCATGAAAAAAGGAAAGCTGACATTCGAGCCGAGCAAGCCTAAACAATGAATTTGACGCGAGCAAGAGCCGGTTTTACGCGCCTATGACTGACGAATCAAAACAGTTCAAAGATTTGGCTGCGCGCACGTCCGTCGTTCTTGTCGGCGCGCTGTATCCCGGCAACGTGGGCGCGGTGGCGAGATCGATGCGCAACTTCGGTTTTTCCGACTTGCGGCTTGCGGAATCTTCTGTCCGCTTGGACGACATCGAAGCAATCAAGATGGCCATGTGGTCAAAAGAGATTCTCGATTCTGGGCGCGTTTTCGACACAGCCGCAGAGGCGGTTCAAGACGCGGACATTGTTATAGGAACTACAAGACGCAGAGGCAGACACAGGGCAAGATGGTTTTCGCCTGCTCAAATGGCGGCGGCTTTGAAAGAGTCCGAGCCGAACATAAGGGCGGCCATACTTTTCGGGGCGGAAGATTCAGGCTTGTCGAACGCGCATCTGGGTCTTTGCCACTGGCTGGTTTCCATTCCTACGCGCTCCGATTTTGACTCTTTTAATATTGCGCACGCCGCAACTATTCTTCTATATGAAATAAACAGGGTGTTCGAACATGCTGGGAATCGGGATAGTTGCGATCCTTCTC
>JAKQBV010000063.1 GCA_029573925.1 bacterium | reverse complement strand
CGATGCCGCGATCTACTCCGAATATCGCGCACTCAAGGGCAAGGCCCGCGACGACTTTTTCGCGAAACACAAGGACGCCATTTGGCGCGCCGCTGGTTCGCAATAATCACCACAAACCAAGCACACGCTAGAAAGACACCATCATGGCTAACACAATCGACGCCGACCTTCTCCTCGACACCCTCGGCGAAAAGGCAATCACCTACCTCGGCGAAAAGCTCGCACCCATGCGCGCCTTCGCCTCCGACTTCACCACCGACGGCATCCAGCAGACCAAGAGCGTGCAGCTCGTCAAGGTCACTGCCGGCGCCACCACGCTCAAGAACCCGACGACCTTCATCTCTGGCGACACAACCACGAGCAATATCGCGGTGACGGTCGACGCCTACTCGCAGCCGTTCCACATCACCAGCAAGGAGCTCAATCAGAAGATGCGGATCGACAATCTGGCGCAGGCCAATCTCCAGGCCCTCGCCGTCACGCTGTCGAAGGTCTGGACCGCGCTCATCTTGACCGCCACGTTCACGAATACCGCCGTCACGGTCGCGCAGGCGAGCTTCGCCGCCGCCAACGCCAAGACACTCCTTGGCTCGATCATGAAGTGCCGCGAAAAGCACCTCATTCTCGACGGCGTCGCCTTCGCTCAGCTCGCCCCGAGCGACAAGAACGCCTTCAACCTGAGCGAGTCCGGCGCCTACGGATTCAACGGAATCCACTGCCAGACCGAATGGACCGGCGCCACCGCCAACGTGTACGGCTTCGCGGCCGGCCCCGAGGCGCTTGCGATGTACGCGAACATTCCGATCATCGATCCGGCCGTCGCCTCCCGCCTCGACGGTCAGAAGAACATCGTGATTCCCGGCATTGATTTGCCGGTGCAGATCAACACGTGGGTCGACGTGAATACCCGCGCGCGCTGGGCGTCCTACGACATCATGTTCGGTGCCGCGGTTGCAGAGGCTACCGCGCTCACCGTCGTCAAGTCCGCCTGACCCTGATCGCTTCCCCGAGCCGCTCGCCCACACGGGCGGCTCCAAGAAGCAATCACACAATGGCTTCTCTCGCCGCAACCGCACTCGCCAGGGGTATAGCCGTACTCGCGTCTTCGGACGGCCACGGCGAGAGCTTCCGCGTGCACGGTGCGACACCGACGTTCTCGGGCGTGCTCACGTCGCAGATCGTGCCAGACGGCATCGGCGGCCGGCTCATGGAGTCGACGCTATGCGCGCCGCGGTCCGCGTTCACCACGCTTCCGACTGACGGCACCGTCATCGAGCGCGCCGACGCGAGCGAATCTTTCCGAGTCGTCGAGTGCCGTCCTGGTGCCGGCGGGTTCGTCAACATCATCGTCCGCAACGCCATCTCCTGACAAATGAACAACGCCATCCAACTGAAGGCCGCAGACGCCTTCGCCTCTGCCCACGGATACAGCGCAAGCGTGGTCCGCCTGCGCAACACATCGGACGTTTCCATCGACTACAGCGTCAGCGGTGGGGACGCTGTTGAGCTCGCGGCTGGCGCGTCGGCTGTTGTCGATGTCGCCGCACTCACGAGCGAGATTTCGGTGCGCCGAACCGATCTCAGCACAACTCCGGTTAACGTCATGCTTGAGTTTGGGCTCGATCCTGACGAGGCGTATGTTTTTGCGGTCGAGAATGCTCCGGGCAGCATCACCTCCGTCGCCTCCTCCGACATCACCGACGCCGGCACCGCTGGCAAGGCTGTGCTGACGGCCGAGACGCAGGCGCAGGGGCGGACGGCGCTGGGCCTCGGCGGAACAATTATCACAAACATCGACGAAGACTATGCAACGCCCGTATTGACGCAAAACACAAAGCTCTATTTCGCCCCGTCGCAGGATAGGGCTTGCGACATCACTGCTGGAACCGAACAGGTTGGAACTAAACTCTTCCTTTATCATTCAGGAAGCGGCAACTTCAAAGAAACCGTCACCTACGCAACGGGCAAGACGCTCGTATTGACTCGGAAAATGTATGCGGAACTCGAAAGTGTTCCCGGCGGATGGATGTTCGTCCGCGAAAGCCGCATCGGTCAGATGGGCTTCGGTATGTTCGTGCCGAGGGGAGCCGTTGAGCTTGCCGGTCAGCTACGCGATAAGGACGCCCTTTGGCATTATATAACCGAGTATCTTTCTGCGAATATCGTCACGGAGACGGCATGGCAAGAAGGAAACTGCTTGAAGTTCGTCAATTACTCCGAAACTCAATATCGATTGCCTGACTGGCGCGGTATTACAACACGTTATGCCGGCACTAACTCTGTGCTTAAAATGGGAAGTGGCAGTTACTATACAGGTGGTAGTGTATTGTCAGTATTATTGGATATGATGCAAGCTATATCTGGGAGAATCGATTTTCGAGGAGGCGCAACCGGTGGCAACGCACCTATTTTTGTAAATGGATCAGCTAGTGGAGCTATAGAAACTAGTTCAGGAGGAGCTAGCACCGGAACAAGATACGAAGCCACCGGCGAAACTCACAATTCATTTAAAGTAACTATAAATTCAGCAAAATCAGCAAATGCCCGAACAGGTGCAGAGACACGCCCGGTGTCAGTATCTATCAATGTCGGAATATATTACAAAAACTAAAAGGAAGGCAAAAATATGAAAAAAAGAATTGAATATGTTTATAACGATAAAGGAATTTTTTCAGGAACAAAAGAAAACATCCTCACTGACAGAGACACCAAATTTTTCTTGCTTCCTTTTTGCACAACAGAAGAACCAAAACCACAAAAAGGAAAGGTTGCTGTCATAAATGAAGACAAAACTTCTTGGAATTATGTTGAAGACAAGTCAGGAGAATGGTTTCACAAAGAAACAAAAGAACTTTTGACTTTGACTGAAAATGATTTTGACAAAGACATTTCAGAATATACCAGAGCTGTTCCAGAATTTGAAAAATCTGATGTACTTAGCTACGATAAAAAAACAGATTCGTGGAAAGAAGATGCAGAAAAGAAAAAAGCAAAAGAAATTTCAGAAGCAAAAAATAAAATTTTATATTCATTAAATGAAATTGATGTCAAATCAATTCGTGCCCATAGAGCTTATACAATCAACAAATCTGACGAAGAATATAAAAAGCTTCTGGAATATGAAGAAAGCGCAAAGAGCTTACGCAATAAATTGAAGGAGCTTGAAAAATGACATCTCCAATCTTAACCACATTGGAGGATTGATGACTAATTTTTTAGAAAAATATCAGGGTTATATTCTCGCCGGTGTCGCACAGGTCGGAGCCGGAATTGTGATTGCCATACGACTAAATAATAGAGTG
>JAKQBV010000040.1 GCA_029573925.1 bacterium | reverse complement strand
CCTTTATCATAGGCGCATTTGTCACCAGCGCGAACTGCCATACTCCCCCTTTTTCTCACGAGACACAAACTATACATATTATTAGATGACTCTACCCGCTTAAATGTGTGCCATGCGCATCAAAGCTCTTTCCTTTGCGCATGATGCTGTTGTATCAAATGACTAATGGGAAGTTTCATTTAATTTTACGTGCAAAAAATCCTGTCTGCATTCGATTTGTCCGTAAAAAAAGCGCGCCAATAAAAAAGCCGCCTCGCAAGGCGGCTTTTTTGCGCTTTATGTTTGTCTGTTGAAAATGAAAAGCTTACCAAGTCTCTTCTTTTTCAAACCCTGCTTTGAGCACTGAGAAGTCGTGTATGGTGATTTGGCCATCGCCATTCACGTCAGAGTTCTCGCAATGATTATCATTCCATTCGACGGTTCCCGTCGTTGTGCCGTAACATTTCTTGAACGGGTGCAGGTCATGGATGGAAATCTTTCCGTCGTTGTTGAAGTCGCCGGCGTAAAGATCGTCTACCATCCTCGCGTAAGTGCCGGTATTGGATACAGTCACAGTGAACTCAGAACCGATAACGTATTCTGCGTCAAGCCTTACTGTGTGGTTGCCGGCGGAAAGGTCTGTCAGTTCGAACATGCCGCTTGCGTCAGTGGCTCCTTTAGGCGAGCCGTTCACATATATTTCTATGCCTTCCTTCATCACGTTGATTTTGGCAAGTCTGACCGCGCCGAAAGCGTCGTTGCCGTCGGAGGCGAAGAAGGTCTTGGTCCGTCCGGCCATAACGAAAATCGTGTTTTCTCCAGCTTCGGCCGCGGTAAAAATCTGTTTGCGTTCGTTGTGGGTGGAAAAGGATATCAATTCTTTAGTGGAAGGAACGATAATCGAAAGGTCGTAAGTGGGATGGAACTGAGAGAGGTCGGCGGTCATAAAAACCGCGCCGGGTTCCTCGACTTCGATGCGGACAGGCCAGATTCTGCCGGGTTCGGTTGCGTCTTTGATTTGAATGCTTCTGGCGGCGATTTTCGAGTCGGTCGTCAACACATAGCCGTTGACCACCGCGTCCTCGGAATTGCCGGTGAGGCTCATGCCGGGCATGGGCGGCGGCTTAAGCAGTTCGGTCGCCGCTGAGCCTTCTCCCACCCGAATTGGAAACATATCCGTTTTATTCGTGGTGGAAAACGTCAGCTCAGCATACCAGCTGTCCACCGTGCCTGCCGCTAACGCGAACGCGGGTATGGCCATGGCGAAGAACACCGCCGCCAACGCTGTCTTCACTCTGCTCATTGTGCACCTCTTTAGATTTGCCTTTGCGATACAGGCGCAAAGCCGGTCAACGTTTTTCTATAACGCCGAACAACGGCATCCGCGCCGATATGATTCACTTTTATTTTACCACAATCGGCGTTTTTCAACATTCTTTTAAAAAATAATGTCTTTTCATGGAGATGTGATTTTTAATAACACATCTCTATTTGTCTTAACCCAATAACCTTTCCATGGGGAAAGATTGAACGAACTGTTGCTCAACCGGGCGGTGTATGAGCCGGAAGAATAGTCGTAAATATATCGTGACACCCATCCGATGGCTTCCGCTTCTGAAAGAGGAACTTCCGCCGGATTGTCCGCCAGCGCCACCCTGATGTTGGAATCCGCCCACGTCACGGCGGCGTTGAAGGGATTTCCGAACATGTTCCATCCAGAACCGAGAGGAACTGACGCGGTTGAGCCGGAAGACCGGGGGCAACCGTTTGCGGTTATGGGAGCGGAAGCCGTGTTGTTGAACCAGAATCCCCTGCCCGTCTGGCCGACTCCGGGGAATCCCGCGTCCGTGTCCGCGTAGAAAAGCTGGGTCGAGGGCGAATACGCTATGAGGCTGCCGTTGTAGCTCAGAGCCGTCGCGGGCGCGGACGCGTTAGGAACGAAAGGCAGCGAAACGAGATGCCAGCCCGCCGCGAGGTTTCCGGATGTGAACGCGTTCGTGCATCCTGCTACCGCCGTCAGGCTGAGCGTAAAGCTCAGCGGCTCGCCGGAAACCGCCAGCGGGCTTGCGTTGTTCACCACAATTACGATTTTCGAGTATGTTGAGCCGAAGCCTTCAAGGGTGGTCGAGCCTGTTCCTGCCGCCGGGATGTCCAGATTGCTTACAGAGAACCCGCCTCCGGTGTTCACCGCTATTGCCGCCAGTTTCCATGTGGCGGAAGAAGGCCCGGTGAAATTTATCGTCACCCTTCGCGCTGTCGTGTCCGGCGCGGTCACGGAGTAATACCTTGCGGCCAGATGCGCCAGCGTCTGCGTGCGCGACACCGGGAACGTCGATGACAGCGCGGTCACAGTCACGTCCGGAAAATCCGGATGCGAGCCGTCAACGAAATCTTTCGTGTAAAACGCCGTCGAGTAGTCCCTGTATACAGTCTCGACATCCGTCCCGTACCCGGAAAGCAGCGAATCGATTAGCGGGACTTCGGTGACGGTTTCCGCGCACCACGTCTGAGCCGAAAGAGACAGGCAGTTCTGCCGAAGGGCTTTCCACAGGTCCATTACGAACTTGTCGCCCGTGACCCGTTCAGTGATATATCTTAAAAAAACCGCCGAGCCGTATTCGAGACCGCCGTTGGCCTTGTCTATCGGTTCGTCTGTATCTTCTGCCCTGTTGTTTTCTACGAAGCCTAGATAGTCGTTCACGTCCGGATACACCTTCTCCTCCATCCACACAGAGGACATCTCCATGAGCCACGTGGAGGGGGAAATATGGTTCATGCCGAACTGGACGGAGTGGAAGAACTCGTGCGCGGCCAGCACTTGGCTGAACTCCTCAAGAGTTATGCCGCCGAAACCGTATCCTGCGTAATCGTTGTCAACTTCTATAAAAGACTCCGCGTAAGACGGATTGCTGTATTCTGTCGTGGTTACGGTGCGGCCCACTATTCCATAGGTAAACCCCATCAGGTCGCAGACGTAAACCTCGTATTTTCCGCCTGTGGAAGTTCTGGGAGGAGCGGGAAGGCCGAGTTCGTTTATCTGGACATCCCACACTTTTTCATAAATCGCCGCCAGCATGTTTATATAGTCCGCCGCTGCCGCGTGAGAGCCTGAAGCCGTGTAGATTATTTTGAAGTTAGACGTGACGCGGGTTGAAATCGACGCGCCTGAAAGGCGGACTTGGCAGGTGTTCATTTCTCCCGCGTTCAACCACATCCTCTGATTTCCTTCCCAGTCGGTGACCTGAATTACCGAGGAAAGAGACTCGCGGGTCTGCGGCGAAAGTTTGTCCCAGTTGCGAACAAGACGAAGGCCCGCAAGAGTCGCGTCGACGCCGGGCCTGTGAGGCTCGGAAACGCCGATTCTTTCCGCCTCCGCCCGTTGAAGCTCCGCCTGCGTTCCCTCTTCGTAATAGTATCTGAAATCATTGACAATGTCGGCTTCGGAAAAAGGCGTTTCTGCGAAGACCGTTTGCGAAACGACCGCAACCGCGAATATAACCGCCACAAAGTCTCTTTTTATGAGCGCCGCCCTTTTTACCTTTTGTATCAAAGTATTCTTCATTCTTTAATAATAGTCCCGATTATTAATTAATTCAAAATTAATCATAATGGAATAACTGTTATCGGCAATGGAAAAAGCAGAAATAGATTTCTTCGCCAAGGGAATAAAAAGCAGGGTTCAGGAATCATTCTTCGATGATGTACATGCTCGGAAAAACAAGCACGCAACCGTCGCGATTCGCTTTGATGGCGAAACCGAGCCACGGTTCGATAGTGACGCCATCCGTAATGCCGTACGGGCCGTCAAACTCATTGTCGGCGGGATCGAACAG
>JAKQBV010000008.1 GCA_029573925.1 bacterium | reverse complement strand
AGATGCCTCTGCCGCCCGACGCTATGAGGTCTTCCGGGCTTGGATTGACGCCTTTGTTTATCTGGCTCAGAACCTTTTCTTTAGAGAGCGAGCCGCTCGAATCGTTTATGACCACTATGAGTTTTTTGTCGTCCGCCCCGTATTGAATCACCACTTCCTCTGTGTCCTTGAGGGCGACAACGGAGCCTTTCTCATATCCGTAGGCGTGATAGATTGCGTTTGTTCCCATCTCAATGAGGCCGGTTTTCAGCCCGTAGAGTTTTTCCTCGTCAAGGTTGGGGCGCGCGAATTCGATTATGTCGTTGACGGCCGTCTTCAACATGGAAGTCTCTGTTATTTTAACTTTAACGATACTCGGAGAGCCTTCTAGATAGTTGTCTATGCCGAAGATGTTGTTGCCGGTGATGAGGTTGTCCACGGTTCTGATAATCTCATCCGGGGGGTCCATCTTGCAAATAATGTTGAAGACGCCTTTTTCTAGGGCCATCTTCATGTAGTCGTCGATGTTGAATCCGGTAATCATCCCTGTGTTGATGCCGGGGTCGATTCGTTTGATGGCCTCAATCGTCTCGAAGCCGTCCATGCCGGGCATGTTGATGTCGGTTAGAACGAACTGGAACAGAGGGTTGGGGTCTTCGCGGTCGGCTTCAAAAATCTTGACCGCCTCTTCCCCGGAAGCGGCAAAAACCGCGCTGAAATCCTCTTTTTTTGAAAAGATATCCTCAAAGAAGGCGCGAACCGACCTTGAGTCGTCCACAACTAAAATGTGTTTCTTTTCTAAGGTCATCAATATGAGATAATTCCGGGAGAAAAACCGGATGTCCCGTCAGGGAGCCGGAGCGGCGGAGCCGATTCCGGGAATCCCGGCGCTGTTATTGTCATCGCACTGTAATAATCTTATCGAGCCTAGTGGCTTTCATCACCTTGCGGATGTCGCTGTTGATATTGGTGAGAACGAACTTTCCTCCCTTTTCGGAAATGGCGGCGGCGATCTTGTTGAACATGCCGAGCGTCATGCTGTAGAGAGTCGTCACGTTGGACAGGTCGAGGGAAACCTCGGTCGCGCCCGCTTCGATCTCTTTTACTATCGCCGCTTCCACCTCTTTATAGTTGTCGAAGTGGATTTCCTCTTCCGGCTTGATGTTTACCCTTGCGCCGTCCCTTTCTATCATCATTTCCATTTTTCATTTCCTTTCTATATCGTTCCCGCGACTTTCATATCCTAAACAAAACCGGCGAAAAAAACAATCCGTCAGGGCAACGGCCTCTCGCGTTCTTCCTTGTTGAGTTTTCTCCAGTTTTCGGCTTCGGCCTTGCCGGCGGTGTTTTCCGGCAGGATGAGGGTTAACGCTTTGTGATGCACCTCGACTTCTATCGGCGTCATTCCCAATACTTCTCCGTCCACGTGGTAGTACGCGTTCGGGACTGTTTCGATGCGCATTTTCTTGGCTCTCAGGTGGCCGGCGCTGAACTTGTCTACGAACCTGTAGTAGTCCCGCCTTCCGCGCGCGAAGTTGATAATCAGTTGCAGAATGCCGATCGGCGACTTGTGCTGCAGGACGCAGACGTCCAAAAACCCGCTCTTAATCGAAAACTTCGATTTGATTCCGAGAAAACCGTCGAAGCTGGCCGCGTTGCC
>JAKQBV010000628.1 GCA_029573925.1 bacterium | reverse complement strand
TCTTCCGACTCCGAGGGGGTTTGAGGGAAAGAGACATCGGCGTCGATGAACAGGCGGGGGAAGCCTTCGAACACGCGAAGGATGTGCCTGCCTTCGACCGTGTAGTTTTTTCCTTTGCAGAAGATGACTGTTTTTGAGGACAGAGAGATCGAGCCGAGGCGTCCGGCGGGGCCGACAAGGGCGGATTCCGCTTTGTACGCGCGGGGCGTGAAATGTTTCCTGTTCGAGTCCGCCCTGTAAGTGGCTCCGAGGGAGATGAGTTGCCCGTCGGAAAATTCCCCGGCGGAGGACGCGAACGAGGCTATCCTGCCGCGCGAATCGAGCCTGACTGACACGAGGCCGTTGTCGAGAATCTCCGAGGAGGCTTTCACATTGTCAGCCGTAGCGGCCGGTCCGGAGGTTTCGATCAGGGCGTATCCCTGAGAGGGCGAGCCGTCCGCCGTGTGCGCGAACCATAGGACGGCGGAGACGACATTGCCATCCGCGTCCATCTTAGCGTCGTCGATGTCGAACGGAACGTCCGCGCCGGAGGAGTCCTTGAGGGCGAGCCGGGCCGGGTTCGCCGGGCGGACGGGCATGAACGGAACCCGCATGAGGACGCGCGCGCCTCGCTCCACCGCCGCCTGATCTCCGTACTTAGTCTGATTGACGACGGAGAAGCAGAACAGTTCCGCGCCGTCCTCCCGGCAAGGAGGCTCGACGCCGGACTGCGCCGCAGCAAGCTCCGCCGCGCGGGACGATGTTTCCAGCATGTTCCGAGCCAGATGGAACGCCACCCTCGCCCTGTCCGGGTGGACCACCGGGGAGTTCATCCCGAAGTGTGTGGTGCTTAATAGCAATAGCTTGTTTTCGAAGCAGGAGCCGCCGGGGCCGTGCAGGAGGCGCTCGATTTCCGCGCGCGCGTCCGGGGCCGCGGCTGCTGAAAGGAAGTCGGCGGTCCGTTCGAGTTTTCTTGCTTTCTCGGACAACCGCCACAGGCCCTGATTGACCAGCTTCTCCGTCCAACTGTTGAAGCCGCAGTAAGAGCCGTCCGCGAGGTCCTGCCGCACGGTGATGTCGCCGACGGGCGGGTTGTTCTCGATGTAGTCGCCGAGCTTGCCGAACTCCAGATATTCAGTGTCGTTTACCGTCTCGATGAATTCCGCCAGCCCTCGCGTGTTCGGCAGACGGTCGAAGATTTTCGGCAGTCCGATGCCAGTCCACAGTTCCGCGTCGGCGTCCATGTTGATGTACAGCAACGCGTTGCCGGGAATCTCTCCGCTTTTTTGTTTTTTCCGTATCGCCGCCGCCCACTTGCGAAGCGACCCGGCGGTCATTATGTCTCCCTGATTGAACATGGGTATCATCAGCATGGCCGCGTCCGATTCCGTCGAGTGGAACCTGAGCGGGTTGTGCATCTCGTTCGGCGTCAGCCGGGGAATGAAGTTGCGGACCGAGTCGAAGGGCACGGCGCTGTAGTACAGAGCGATCGCCTTGATCCCCTGTTCGAGGTAAAGCTCCACGCTTCCGTGGGTGAACATCGTTTCCTGAGTGCGCACGACAGGCGAATACGCGCCGAATAGGTCCGCGAGGCCGGAGCCTGCGGAGTTGGATATAGTCCGTTTCAGGCTTTCCCTGAACTCCTCGACGGTGGACGCGGCGAGGTCGCCGTTGTTCCAGCATCCGAGGATTGCCTCATCCTTTCCCTGCTTGACCCTTCTAACAAGGCCTTCGATTATGTCCGGAGCGAAACGCGGGATTATGTTCTCGAGCGACCAGTAGTGGTCGAAGTCCCAAGTCCCCCGCGCGTCCAGTCCGCGCTCGTTCGCCTCGTCGAGTATCTTTATTATCTCCCGGATTACTTTCAGGTCGGTTCCGAATCCGGTTTTGTCGTTGCGGTCTCCCCTCCATGAATGGTTGCAGTTAACATGGAATCCGCAGACGAGATATATTTTTTTATCGGACATGAAAGTCTCCTTTCCTCGCGTGGAAATTTTAACACATAAGCGTTCGCGCAGGAAGCGCGGAGAGGCGCGCGCGCGCGCCCGGCGGATTTGTGTTCCGAGTTAGAACCGCCTCGCGGCTCATTCGTTCAGCGGCAGTATCCGGGGTTTCAGGTCGCTCTTTTTCAACATCTCGTCGAGGTCCTGAATGGTCAGCGGGTTCTTTCTGTTTCTGCCGAGTATGGTCGAGTAAACGCCTTCCATGACGTTTGTGCCGAAGGAGCGGCCGCCGAAGTCGGGCGTGGTGGTTATCAGCGTGGCGACTCCCATCTTCTTCATCTCCTCGATGTCCGAGGCCGTAACCGTGTTTGTGATTATCGTTTTGCCCGCCATGTCGTCGGGCATGTATCTGTTTATGTAGTTGAAATCCCCGGCTATGACTTCGGCGCGGCGGAAGTAGTCCTCGAACTTCGGCGTCCTTTTCTCCTGTTTTTTCCCCGTCGGATAGAGCAGTTCAAACGGGACGTTCGACACTATGGGAACAAGTATGGAGGCGACGATCTTGAGCGCCGGCAGCGTCCTCAGCGGAATGGGCAGGTTCAGCGTGAACATCAGGTCGCCGAGGACGACGTCGCAACCGGAATTGAAAAGAGCCTCGGCCATGCCGAACCTGTCCGCCGAACTGATGACGAGGACCTTGGAGCCTTTGCGGAGATATTTCCCTTCCTTAGCCAACTGCATGATGAAGCCGCGCTCGATGGTGTGTTTCAGCATGCTTCCGTCGTAAGTCGGAGAGATTTTTGCGCAGTCGGCCAGTTTCTTGCCGTCTTTCAGAGTGTATCGTTTCTTGCCGATAATCAGGTATAGGTCGATGCCGCCCAGCCCGATGGCGTCCACTTTGCCGTCATAGTCGCGGATCATCTGTTTGGCTTTTTCCATGTCGCCGTCCGTGCCGACGCGCTCGATCAAGAAAGGAACTTCCATCACGTCCGTCTCGACGCTGTGGTCTCTTTTAGAGGAGCCGATGCTGACGCTAACGACATGTTTTCTTTCTTGCGAGGAAGTCATTTAAAGAACCCGCCTTTCGCGCGGAATTCACTGCCACAGCAATCATATAAGAGCGAAAATGAAAAGTAAAGAAGAGGAAACCGGAGCGGATTTTCCGCGACTTGGCGCGGCAGTTTTTTCGCTTGAAGGACGCGGGATACCGCTGCTATTTGTTTTTTTAGATTTTTTGTTTTTTCGACGCGGACATGCCTCGCAGCCAGTCCAGCCATTCGCCGACGCCTTCGCCTGTTTTCGCGGACAGCTTCATCACGCGCAGGCCGGGGTTTGCCGCCCTGATGTTTTTTTCAAGCAATTCCATGTCGAAATCCAGCGCGGGCAGCAGGTCGATCTTCGAGACCACGCACAGGTCGCACGACCTGAACATGATGGGATACTTTGCCGGTTTGTCCTCGCCCTCCGTCACGCTTATCAGCACGACGTTGGCGTCTACGCCGAGGTTGAACTCCGCCGGGCAGACGAGGTTGCCGACATTTTCGACGAACAGCAGGTCAACGCGGGAGAGGTTCAGTTGTTCTGCGGCGCTCCGCACCCAAGCGGCCTCCAGATGGCAGTCGCCGCCGAAAGGGCCGGTGTTTATCTGCGCCGTCTGAATTCCGAACCGGGCCAGACGCTCGGCGTCCAGCGTGGTGAGAATGTCGCCCTCGACCACCGCCGCGCCAATTTCCCCGCCAAGAGCCTCCAGCGTTTTCTCAAGCAGAGCCGTTTTGCCGGACCCCGGAGAACTCATCATGTTCACCGCCGCCACATTCATGTCCGAGAAAAACTTCCTGCTTATTTCGGCGTCCGCTTCCTGCGCCGCCATCAACTTTTTCAACACTTTGATTTCCATGTCGCCTCTCGCGCCGCCTTCGGCGTCGCGCCGTTATCTCGAATCCTAACGATTTATTCATGCTCGTGGCAATGATTAAAAAAATTCCTGAGTATCTCTGAAAATCAGATAGTTCTGCCAGTAAATATATGGCTTTTGTAAAAAGGTTTTTAGTTTGTTTAATTTGGAGTGCGACAATTCATTGTCGCTTTCATATAAGCGACTTCAGTCGCTTTTTAATAAAGG
>JAKQBV010000627.1 GCA_029573925.1 bacterium | reverse complement strand
CCTTTATTAAAAAGCGACTGAAGTCGCTTATATGAAAGCGACAATGAATTGTCGCACTCCAAATTAAACAAACTAAAAACCTTTTTACATAAGCCATATATTTACTGGCAAGACTATCTGATTTTCAGAGATACTCAGGAAATGTTTTGAAAAGGATTTTAAGGGAACATTTTTCAAAAGTTTTCCCTTAATGCCATTATTCTCAAGGCCGTGATCGGAATCGAACCGATGATGAAGGTTTTGCAGACCTCCCCCTTAGCCACTTGGGTACACGGCCGCGCTATGTTGTCGATTAATCGTATTATACCCGGAAAAAGGGCCGGATGGCAATCGACTGCGGGCGGTCGCGCGGCGCGTCATGCGGGGGCGGCGGGCGGGGCTTCGAGGCTCACTCCGAAAATTCTTCCCGTCGAGAAGTCCTGCACTATCAGGGGATAGACGCGGTCCAAGTCTAGCTTGCCGCCCTTGCGGAGCATACCGCGCCTGCGCGCCACGGCTTCACAGAACTCCACCGGGTCGCACGTTTCCGCCTCGACGTCGTAGTATTCATTGAATATCCGGCAGTAGAATGGCAGGGAGCGCGCGAGGAGATGAAGCGCCGCCTCGTCGGGATTGAAAAATGAGTCCTGAAGGCATCCGAGGAGGGCGAGCGAAAGTCCGTGTTCCCTTCGGGCGAACTGGGGGGTGACGACTCCGGGTGTGTCAACAAGAACGAAGTTGCCGCCTGCGTTGACGAGCTGAACGGCGCGGGTAACGCCGGGCTGAGCGCCGACGCGGACGGAGCGTTTGCCGACGATATAGTTCATGACGGTGGACTTTCCGACATTAGGCAGGCCGATGACCGCCGCGCGGACATTCTCCGGGACGCCCGACGCGCGCCTTATCTTCTCGATGAATTTCTCTCTCGGCGCGCGGTTTGAGTGCGGGAAAACAAGGGTCGGAATCCCTTCGCGCTCAAAGTGGGCGAGCCATTCCTTGAGCGCCTTCGGGTCAGCCAGATCGGCCTTGGTTATGAGCGTGACCTGAGAGCAGCCGGGCAGCGCGCGGACGATGAAGTCGCAGCGGGTCAGGTTCGGCGCGCGCGCGTCCACCGTCTGGATGGCGAGGTTTATCACGCCCGACAGTTCTTCGAGTTTGCGCATCGCGGCGGACATGTGGGCGGGCATTGATCTGCTTCTGCCTCTCATCTTTCGGTTCCTCCGCCTGTCCGAAAAACCTTCCGCCCCCTTATTTCAAGCGCTCCCTCGGAGAACAGCTTTATCGCCTCGAAGAAGAGCGGTTTTTCTGCGGCCTGCACCCGCGCGGCAACTTCCTCGTATGTGTCGCTATCATAGACGGGCACGGCTTGTTGCAGGATTATTGGGCCGTTGTCGTAGACCTCGTCCACGAAATGTATAGTGCAACCGGTGATCTTAACGCCGTATTCCACGACCGCCTTATGGACGCGGTCGCCGTAGTATTCGTGTCCGCAGAATGCGGGTATGAGAGCCGGATGCGTGTTGATTATTCTTTCTCTGAATCTATCCACAAATTCCGGGGACAGCAGGCACATAAAGCCGGCCAGAACTATCAGGTCGGGTTTGTAAGGCTCAAGGACATCGAGCATGGCGCGGTTGAACATGGCGACGGCGGCGTCGCCGTGCTGATTGAACTCTTTTCGCGGCACGACGAAGGCGGGAACGCCGAACGAGCGGGCGCGCTCCAGTCCGTAGGCGTCCGCCCTGCTGGAGATCACGACCGCCGTCTCGACGTTCGCTTCTCCTGCGGCTATACGCTCCTGAATGTGCTGATAGGTGGTTCCGCCGCCGGAGAGCAACACGGCGATTTTTGTTTTTTTGCGTTCCATAATGAAAGTCTCCCGACGCCGCAGGGCCGCTGCTATTTAACCGTCTTCAAGAAGTTTGCTGCGTTCGCGCGGACCGGCGTCGCTGAATAAGTTGTCAAAACGGTATTAAGATAAGAGCGCGCCGCCGCGGGGTCTCCGCTTTTTGCGGCGGCGACGCCTAGCAGGTAATAGGCTTCCGCAGCGGTGGGAGCCGGAACGAAACGAGTCCCTCCGGCGACTAGCGCTTCGAGGGCCTTTCGAGCCTCCCCGCTTCTGCCCGCCTGAACGAGCGCCTCCCCGTATCTTGTGACGATGGAGAAGTATTCGTGGTTGGACGCGAATGGCGTCCGCGCGTATTTCATGCGGACGTGGTCGAGCACTGCCATCGCCTCCGCGTTGCGGCCCATTTTGAAGTACGAGGAACCGACTAGATAGACGACCTTCAGCTCGTGCGCAGGCTCTAGCGGTCTTCGCATCGCTTCTTCCAGATATTCGATTGTCTGCGCGTATCGACCCGTCTGCATATATGCAAGAGCGATGTTGAGGCGGGCGTTCAGGTAGTCCGGGTCGGCGGCGAGCGCGCGCTTGTACATCTCTATCGATTCTTCAATCCTGCCGTCGTTGAAGTACATGTTGCCAAGGTTGTTGAGCGTGAGGGTGTGGCTCGGATTGACGTTGAGGACCTTTTCAAAAACGGCGCGGGATTCTGCTGACGCCTTGGCCGCATCCTCCCTCAGACTCCGCGCCTGCGCGGGGTCGGGCGCGGCGTCGGCCCGGCTGCTGATCACGGCGGCTTTGCGCGTGAGCGCAAGCGCGTAGTTATAGAGCGCGTCCGCGTGCGACGGGTTGACGCCCACCGTGTATTTATACCAGTACAGCGCGTTGTCTATGTGGTCGAGCTTCTTTACCGGGTCGTCTTCCTCAATCTCGAAAAGCCTCTCGAAAGTTATGCCCAGCTTGAAAGCGGCGGTGTCGAGGGACGGATTGATGTTTATGGACTCCCTGAACATAAGGGCGGATTCTCTGAACAGCAATCTGGCTATCTCGACGCGGGTCGACGGCCTCGGAATCGCCGCTCCGGCTCCGCCCCCGCGCTCCCGCCGCCGGAGATTATCAAGCTCTCGGAGCATCCCCGCCGTTTCCTCCGCCGCCTGCGCGTCCGTCATCCCCTGCTTTTCTGGCGACACCAAGCTCATGGCTTTCTGATAGAAAATCAATCCGAGGTTGTATCTTGGCAACGGGTAGTTCGGATAGACGCGCATCGAGTCGATAAAGTTTTTAGCGGCTTGGTCGTAATACTCCTCGCCTTTCTCGAAGTATAAAGCTCCTAGGTCGAGGGATATCTGAGGCAGATCGTAGTGGCGGCGCGCCTCTATGTACGAGGCCATCGCCTCGTCATTCTGGTCGTGTTTCTGAAAGAACATTCCTCTGAACAGATGGATATCGCCGTTGTAGGGGTCGAGTTTCAGGGATTGTTCTAATAGGTCTAGGGCTTGTTTATCGAAGTCGGCGGCTCCATTGCGGTATGCGACGGCTTCGGCGGAGTTTCCCCGCCGCTCCGCCGCGTCGGCTCCGGCCGCAAGCTCAGTGGCCCGGCGCGCATAGCTGTTGCCCTTCTTCATCAGTATGTTCGCCATCTGAACGTCGACGGAAAATTTCAGAATCAGGATGAAGAAAAGCGACGCTGCGGCCATGCCAGCTATCGAGGCGGGGCGCGAAAGTCCGACTACCGCCCACCTGTCTTTCCACGACATGTCCGGCGCAAGCTCTGCGGCAGCTTCTTTTTTTCGTTTGTTTTTTTTGCCTTTTTTCGACTCTCCGTCGTCCCTGTCCTTGCGCGCGCCGAAGCCGGGAAGGTTCTTGGGAAGCGTTCCGGCGCCGAGCAGCCTGTCTTCTGAGAACACAAGCAGCGCCAGCGCCGCGCCGCAGAACATCGACGTGCCTATAATGTGGAATGGGAACCCGAACACGGCTGACGCGGCCACCGACGCGAGCGCGGAGAAAGCGCCGAGCGCCACGCATTGCGTGAACGGATCATCTTTTAGCGGATAGTATATTTTTTTAAAATATTTGAACACGGCGAAGAAGAAATACAACAACAGCGCCAGACCTATGAATCCCAACTCGGCCCATATATGAAGGTATTCGCAGTGAGCCTCTTTCGCGTTGACGTCCTTGAAGAATCCGGGGATGGTGGAAATGCCGGATTTTTCGAGATGGACGGTGAGCATCGAAAGGTAGCGGACTTTGAACGCGCCGATGCCGACGCCGAAGGGGTGATGCTTTATCATCTCGCGCGCGCCGCCCCAGATGAAGCTGCGCGACACGATGGAGTCATCGACCACCTGAGGGGCGGCCGGGGCGGAAAAGGTTGTTTGCGCCGGGGCGGCTTGCGCCGGCGGAGTTTCCGCGCGCCGGGCAACCGAAGCGGCGGAGAACGCCACCATGAGAACGGCCAGAGCTGAAACGGCGGCGGTTTTTCCTCGCCTTGTTCGCATGGCGAACCAGCCCGCCGCCATCATCGCCGCGAACCCGACGAAGAACGCCGCCCACATTACAGGCGAGCGTCCAAGCCTGCGCGACGCTATGTCCACTATCGACATGAAGCGGCTGACGTATGAGTAGTCTGGCGGGCCGTAGCCGACACGCGCGTAGAAAACTGGCGGGGCCGTTTCGAGCGAATCCAAGTAGGCCCCCAGCCTCGCAGCCGCCTCCGTGCCTTCAAGTTCGACGGAAGCCGCCGCGTACCTCAGCCGCGCGACCGTCTCCTGCGGCGTCAGCGGCTCCGACACGTCCACGGGCAGCCTCGGCCATCCCAGCCTGCGAGAGACCGACACCCAATCCGACACATAGTTGTTTTCGAAGAACGACGACTTCCTGCTCGATGGAACGGAGCAGACGGCGAGCCGCCTGCCGCCCAGAGAAACCGACGCGCCGCCGGAACATCCTTCGAGGGCTTCCGAGATGAACGCGTTTCCGCCGCCTGATTCGGGAACCGAGGTCAGAACCAAGTTGCGAGTGGAAACGGCGGCGATGAAAACGGTGAGCAGTGCGAGCGCGGCTATATGCGCGGCGGCTTCTACGGCTTTGCGACCGCCCAGACCGTCCACCGCAAAAAGCCCAAGCGCCGCGACAGACGCTATCACGCCTATCCATGAGCCGCGCGTGATCGCAAGAACCACCACCGTCAGCATGGGATAAAGGGCGATCCAGCACAGAGCCTTTTTCCAGCGTTCCCTGACGCCCATCGACACCGCCACGACGAAAGGAATTCCCATAGCCAGCAGTTCGGCGGCGTAGTTCTTGTTGCCGAGCGTTGAAAACGGGTCTCTGTTTCCTCCGAGCCCGAGCAGGCGGTTCGCCCCGAAATGCTGCTGGACGCCCGCCAGCGCCTCAATCCATAGAGCAGCGATGAAAACCGACACGAGAATCCCGTAATGCCTCCTGCCATCCAAACAATGGACTATCAGCAGGAAGTTCATGACGACGAACGCATACTGCAAAAACTCCTTGAGGCTTACGAAGAAGTTGGGAGACAGCGCGAAGGACAACAGCGTGACGACGGTTATCAGCAGAATCGGAACGTTCAGGGGAGATTTTCTGAGTTCCAGTCTTCCTTTGAGCGCCGACGACGCGAAGGCAAGAGCCACGTTCAGGGCGACCGTCGCCTGCATCGCCGTCAGTTGCGGAAGACGGAAGGATTCGTACGACCTGAACAGCACGAAATACAGCGACATGGCTAGAGAGTGGACGATGAATATGAGGATGACGCGCGCCAGAGGACGGTCGGGGTCGCGCGAATCGGGAGTGGTCGCGAAAAGATACAGCGGCAGCGCAAGAGGGACGAAAAGAAGGAATACGACGGCCTTGCTCTGCTCAAGGCCGAAAGCTGCGAGCGAGTAAGGAAGAGCCAGCCCTGCGGCGACCGTCAGGATGGAAACCGCTAGGTCGAGGCCGGAGGCTCCGCCGCGCGATTTTGCGCGGGCGACAGCCAGCGCGGCGCAGGCCGCGGCGCACACGGCAAGGGTCGGCCACAGGGAGCCGCCGCGCGGCGCATTGACGAACGGCAACAACGCTCCCGCCGCCCCCAGAGTTATCCCGGACGCCGCGAAGAAAGCTCGCCGCGGCCCTTTCATCCCGACGACAATCTGGGGAACGGAGACGGCCAGCGCGGCGAGAACGGCCAGCGCGGCTATGTAGAACGAGTTCCACTCGTCTTCGGCGGAAATCTGCGTGTAGGTGTCCTTGAACAGTATGTATGGAAGGACAAGGAGAGCGGGAAAAAGAAGGAACTCAACCGCCGTCTCAAAGGTCGAACTGTTCGACGCCTGTTTTGACATCGGGATATTTTGCGAACACGCGGGACAGGCCGCACAGGTTGAAAGGCTCCTCGACGGCCGGGGCGAAATCTCCCGCAAGCCTGACGTCGCCGTCGTTTGAGCGGGCGATGTTCAGAAGAGTCACGAGAGAGCCGATGCCGGCGCTGTCTATGCGGCTGATGCCGCCGACATCCAGCAGTATCTTCCTGCGCCTGTCGTACAGGATGGCGTCGCGGGCGGCCTTCTTCAGCCCCCCGTGGGTGTCGATTGTCAACGCCCCCGACGGCCTGAGCACGAAGACTCCGTTCTGTTCGAGCGAGGTTATGTGCAGTTCGTCTTCCAGCGCGCGCTTCTCACTTTCTCTGGTTTTCCAAGAAATTTATTATATCGTTCAGCTTAAACCGCCTCTGGTTTCCAGCGGTGCGGTAGTGCGGCAGTATTCCTTTTACGGTGTATCTTCTGACGGTTGCTTTGCAGACGCCCATGATTTTTGCCGCCTCTTCAAGGGTGATTGTCGGGTTCACGAGCCGTTCGATGATTTCCTCTCTAGACTGCTCGTGGTTGCGCCCTTTTGCCGAGGGGGAAACTGAGTCTGGCTTTTCGCGTCCGGCCACCCGCTCTATTCCGGGCAGCCGCGCCTGTCTCAACGCCTGCGACTCTTCCTTTATTGTCTTTTTAGTTCTGGACGATTTCTCGGCGGCTTCCCACACGTCGCTCACAGAAACAAAAGGCGAAGACAGGGAGTCGAGGCTCTTGCGCTGAGGATGGGCAACAGGAATAGGCTCCGCCGACATCTCCTGGCGGGGCGGCTCCGGCTCGCGCTCCTCCGGCAATGAGGCCGGCGCGGCGCGCCTTTGAATCTTGTAGCGGTCTCCGCTTATCGACGGCACGTTGCGCCGAGGCTCCGACGGGACGGATATCTCGCGGCTCTGGCCGGATTTTTCCATTTGTTCTTTGACGTACTTTTGCCAGTCTTCGTATTTTTTCACTTTTGAGCGCTCCCAGCCCGGACGAAATCCGAACAAAAAAAACTGCTGTTAAAATAAAATCCTGAACCCCGCGCCCGCCGCATTGCCGCCCTCCGGCTCGGACCATTCCGCCTCAACCCCCGAAACGCGGGATGCGGGCGGCCCCTTCCGCAACGCTTCCAATAACCTTTCGAGCGATTCCCGCTCCCCTTCGGCCTCCACTTCCACGTCTCCCCCCGGCAGGTTTCTCGCGAAACCGTTGAGGCCCAGCATGGCTGCGGTTTCCCGCGCGAAATATCTGTATCCCACTCCCTGAACCCGTCCTGACACTCTGGCGGCGAGTTTTTTCTTCATTCCTTGTTTCCGCCTTCCGCGTCGTCGTCGCGGATGATTATCGGCGGCGGAGCCCCCGCAGAAAGCTTGTCCAGCATGCTCGACGTCGGCATCGTCGGTTTCTGCTCTTTGCGCTTTCCCTCGTCGTATCCTTCGGCGTCCTTTTCGCTCTCTTCGAGCAGATTCAGGAACTCATTGTCCAACTGTCCCTTTTTCTCTTTTTTCTGTTTCTTCGCCGCGTCATGGACCCGGTACAGGTCCCTCGTCCTGTCTATTTTTCCGTAGTTGTCCGACACCGTAAAATCACCTCGCGTCAGGCAGGGGGAGCGATTTCCCCGCCTTCAGGATCGAACACTTTTAGAAAAGCCGCGACCACCCTCGGATCGAACTGAGTGCCGCAGTGTTTCTTCACTTCCTGAATCGCGACTTCGTTGCTGAGCGCCTTCCTGTACGGCCTGTCCGAAGTCATCGCGTCAAAAGCGTCCGCAAGGTGCAGTATCCGGGCAAGCTCCGGTATCTCGTCGCCCTTTATTCCGTCCGGATATCCGTATCCGTCGTACCGCTCGTGATGGTGGCGGATTATCGGGCAGACTTCCTTCAGGAAAGGAACGGGCTGGATGATGGTCTCGCCGACGATGGGGTGCGATTTTATCATGTCGTACTCGTCGACGGTGAGCTTCGATTTCTTGCCTATGATGACCTCGCTGATGCCAATCTTTCCGATGTCGTGCAGGTCGCTAGCATATTTGAGGAGGTCAAGCTCGTTGTCGTCCAGCCCGTACGCGCGGCCCACAGAAGCGGCGATCTCGCTGACCCGTTTCGAGTGGCCGTGCGTGTACTGGTCTTTCGCGTCTATCGCCATCGAGAGGGCCTGAATGGTGTTGAGATAATTTTCGCGCAAAGAGTGGAACAGGCGGGCGTTCTCGATGGCTCCGGCGGCCTGATTCGCGAATATCCCTAGAAGCCGTCTCTCGTCCTCAGTAAAAACCCGCTTTTCCTTGGTGTACAGGTTCAGCACTCCGAGCGCTGACACGTTGGTTATTAGCGGGATGCTGATGATGGACTTGACGCCGATGCTTCTGATGACGTGGTCAGGCTCGACCCTTTCGTCAGTGTCCACATCCTCGATAATGACGGGAACGCGGTCTTTGATGGCGCGCCCGCTCACTCCCTCTCCCGGCCGGGTCGGAGATTTCTTTATATATTCCTCCCCAAGCCCTCGGGATATCTTGACCGACATTTTGTTTGTCGCCGGGTCCAGCAACTTTATCGAGCAGATGTCGATTCCGATTATCTTCGCTATGGTGTCCACCATCATGTTGAGAACTTCGTTTATGTCCAGAGAAGTGGTAATGGCCTGAGTTACTTCTGCCAGAGATGTCAGTTCGCTGACTTTTTGGGACAGATCGCGGTTCGCCTGTTCCCGTTTCTGGGCATCGCTCTGCACCTGATTGAAGGCTTCTTCGAGCTGGCTCTGGTAAATTTTGAGAGCGTCGATTTTTGATTCGAGGTCGGCGCTCATGCGGTTGAACGCCGAAGCCAGCCACCCGAACTCGTCCCTGCGGTAGATGGTCACGCGCTGACTGTAGTGGCCTTGGGAGATTTCCTCGGAGGCGCGTATAAGCTCGCCGATTGGGTAGGTTATCCTGCGCGCGCGGTACAGCGCCAGATATATGGACACTGCTAGGGCGAGAAGCCCCCACATGAATATCGTGTTCCTGACTTTGATGACGGGAGCGATAATTCTTTCATAAGGCTGGATGAGAATTAACTTCCAACCCGCGGCCGGGTTTATCACAGCCGCCGCGACGATGCGTTTCTTTCCGTCTTCCTCAATCAGGAACTTTTCGGTATTTCCCTGCTCGCCCGCCAGAATGCCTTTTCTGACTTTGTCTGACGCCGCGCTCAGAGGCATTCCCTGTTCGAACACGCACTTGCCTATGGCGTTCGGGTCGGTGTGCGTCAGCACCACTCCGTCGCGGTTTATCAGAAACATGCGCATGTCCCCGCCCGCGATTTCCTTCTTCTCGATAAGTTTTTCCATCGACGCGATATCGACTATCACCTCGGCGACCACCGCTCCGGCGGCGGCTTCGGAGGCCCCCGCGACCGGGACTGCTATGAAGAACGCTCCGGGGCGGTCGTAGTCCACCGCCTCTCCGGAAAACACTTTGGCCTTGAACTCCTTCATCGCCTCTTCCACATGTTCCGAGTTCGATATCTTGTCCAGCGACACGAAGGACTTCTCGTCATAGTGGCTTGCGCTCACAATCTGCCTCTCGGCGTCGAGTATGAACAGGGCGTTAATGCTCGTCTGGGAAAAGCTTCTTCTAATCCTGCTTTCAAGCGGGAATCCGATTTCCATGGACCTGACGTCGGAAAGGGAAGCCACTTCGGTGACATGGTCGATGTGCGCGTCCAGATCCCGGCGGATCTCCTCGCTGAACACGCCCGCCAGAAGCTCTATCTTCTGGGTCATGTGTTCCTCGGCCATGCGGCGGGTGTGCGAATGGGCTATCCACATGTAGACGCATGTCGAAACGAGCGACAGCAACACGAACGACAGAAGCAGCTTGGTCCGCACTCCCCAAGACCTCAGAAAACTGTTTTTGCCGTTCTGCGCGACTCCCGCCATCCCCTATCGCCTCAATGACCGTACACGAAGAAGGTGTACAGTTTTTTCACTTTCGCAACATAGTCTATCGTCTCCCTGTAAGGAGGTATTCCCTTGTGCCTCGCGACCGCCTCCGGGCCGGCGTTGTAGCTGGCCAGCGCCAGTTCCAGCGCGCGCTCTGAATTCTGCCACCTTCGGTATTGGTCGCTTAGATATTTAACCGTTCCGTAAATATTCTCTCTCGGATCGAAAGCGTTTCTGACGCCTAGCATAGCGGCGGTTCCGGGCATAAGCTGCCCCAGTCCCATCGCGCCTTTGGGCGACACCGCGTTCGGCTGGAACCTAGACTCGATCACTATGACCGACATCACCAACCGGGGGTCCACCTTCATCGCCGTAGAGTAATGCAACACGTAACGCGCTATGTTCAGCGCCTGCCTTTCCGGCAGGTTTTTATTGTAATATCTGACGACATTCATGTAGTCGCTTTCGATTCTGGCTAACTCGTGGCTGAGAGTTATCTCCTGCTGAAACGCTACCGGCATGCTTTCTGGCATAGACTCAGGCCGGGATTTCATGACGGCCTGCGCGGAAGCGACTTCCTCGCCGGACTCCTGCGCCGCCGCCGGAAACCCCGCCGCGACCATTAACGCCAACGCCGCCGCCAGAAGCGCAGACGCCCTCCTCGCTCTCCTGTCCCTCATAGTTTCACCCGCCATATTTTTCCCTTGCACACGTTCTCGCAACCCGCGTCGTAACTGTAGCGGTTGCTTCCCACTATATACAGATATTGCCCCTTCGGGTCCAGTTTCACGCTCATCGGATAGAAAGACTGCAGGTCGTCCAGCGAATCTTGCGCGATTATTCCCGCTATCTTTCCCATCGGGTTGGCGATCAGAGCCCTCCTCGCCGCAGTGTCCGCTATGTAAACAAAACCCTGCGAATCCACAGCTATGCCCGACGGCTTGTTGAGCGATATCCTCGCGTTTTCTCCGTCTTTCTCCTCGAACAGCGTGAACGGAGTTATCTCTTTGCCTACTATCTTCAGCACTGTTCCAGACAGTTTCAGCGTAACGAATATATCGCCGGAGTCCGCGACCGCGATGCCGTTAGGCTCCCTGTAGTTGCGCGGGATGTCGATAGTGCGCTGATGGGATCCGGACTTGTCGAACACCAACACCCTGTTGTTTCCCCTGTCGCAGACATATATCAAATCTTTCGCCACGGCGATCGCCTTCGGGTTGCGCATCGTTATCCTTCCGCGCTTAGATGGCATCTCTCCAGCCGGCTCTCCGTCCGTTCCTATGGCGAAAACTCTGTTGACGTTTATCGAGAAATCCGCCACATACAACTTGTCCTCTGAGACGTCTATTCCGGTCGGGAACCGCAGTTTGATCTTTTCGCCTATGTAAGAACTGTCTCCCGTGGCGGGGTCATGGCGAATGACCTGATCCCTGCCCACATCCACGATGTAGTAAATCCCGTCGTCGGATATATCTATGTCATAGGGAACGCGCAGGCCGTCGAGCGCGGTTTCCGGCAGGTACTTCTTGGTCTCGGGCTGTATCTTTTCGATAGCCCGCTCGACGAGCGTCTTCTGTTTCTTCACGTAGCCGAGAGTATTGGTCCTCACCGCCCTCATGATGTCTCCCCACAGGAAGGGGATCATGATGACCACAGCCAGCGCTGCGACTATGCCGAAGTTGCGCATGTTGGCCGCCGTCGAGTTCCTTCTCTCGTTCTCCTCGAACTTGACAAGGAGCATCCTCGGATCGACCGTCTCCTCGTATCTGTTTGCCGTCATCTGGAGCTTGCCGCACGCCAAGTTCAGGTCCGGCTCGGTCAACAGCATGTTTTTCAACTCCAGCCGGGACATGTGCTTGATCATGTTTTCCGAGCACATCGCCAAGCAGTCCCCGCTCCCGGCGGACACTGATTCGGCTTGCACGCTTTTCAGCCCGCGCTGCTCCGGCGTCTTGAACACCTGAAACAATTTTCTGTCTTTCAGATAAAACAACGGGCACGCGTTTATGCGCGCGATGTGAAGCTGACCGTGTTTGACCAACGCCACCGCGAAGGAATGGCGGGTGGACTGATGTTCCACAAGCCCCGCCGTCTCCAATTCCCGCTGAAGCCCTATCACGATGTCTCTTACGAACGCCTGAGGCTTCGATATCGACCCCACATCCGAGCTGTCCACGTACGGCGTGGCTTTCTCGGAAAGATATTCCATCCCCGCCCTCTCGGCTTCGGGCGAACACTCGTTGAAAAGCGCGAACAGCCCGAAGTCCAAGTCGGACGCGTTGGTGTCGTATATGTAAACGCCCTGCCCGAACCGCGAGTCCGGCCCGCACGAGCCTACCAGCGTCCTGAACGATTTATGAGCGGTTTTGCTCCGCATATCTTATTCTCGCTCCAATTCGATTTCTATCAGCTTGAATTCTCCTTCGAGCGACACCGTCTTCCTCGCCGTCTTCCAGCCGGGTCTGGAAATCTGAAAAACGTATTCTCCCGGCTCTATGTCGTGCCGCGTGTCGCAGAACCCGGTCAGAGCCAGCTTGCCGTTCCTGAATATCATCAGCGTGCAGTTTCGCACGTTCGATGTCACATTGAAATACGCTCTGTTCAACTTTGGCGCGGAAGGCTCCGATCCTGCTCCTTCGACTTCTATCGCCGCCGGGTATCCCGTCTCCTTCGAGGGGGATGTCGAAACAACCAGAGGCGAAGGAGGGGGCGGGGTTTCCGGGACCGCGCGCGGCGGCAGCTTCACAGGCTCCGCCTTTGCCGCGGTTTCCGCCCGCGTGTCGATTATCCTCTCGCCCTCAAACCTGAAAATTATCGACTGGGTTATCCCTGAAGCGATGTTGAGCGAGCGTCCCTCGGACTCCCGGCCTCTAGTCGCTTCCACATGATGCCGCCCCGGCGGTATCTGCCTAAGCAGTATCTCCTCTTTCGGAAACCCTTCCAGCCTCTTGTCGTCAAGATGAAGCGCGTCGCAGGCGGGCCTGCATAATATTAATAACGAGCCGTTGTCCGGCGAAGACGGCAGCAGCGTTATCGACAGCTCGATACGCTCTCCGGGTTTCGGGTTCAGGACTTCCATGTGCGGGTCGAACCCGTCCGCCTCGACCCTAAGCTCTATGCCGCCGTTTGCGGGAATCCCGAAAATCTTCCCCGGCTCGTAAATCTGCTGAACACCGTTCACGAACACCCTCGCTCCGGCTGGAGTCACTGAAACCGACACGCCCGCCTCTCCGCGCCTCAGGCCGGAAATCAAAATCCGCTCCCCGCTCGCGCCGCCGTCTTCCGAGACCGGAAGGGTTCCGGGCGTCTCGTCTTGCTTCGCCGCTCCGGGCAGCCGCGCGCCGAGATAAAACACCGCCCCCATCGCGCACAACATTACGGCGACCGCAAGATATTTCTTCGTGTATGTGGAAACCGGATATTTTACTTTGATGTCCGGCATGTGGATTTTCGATTCCATGGATTCAATCTTGACGATGACCACGCCCATGTCATCCTCTGAGCTTTTACCCGCGCCCGCTTCGGCCAGCATCGAGGATGCCGCCTCGTCTATCGTTCTCGAGACTGCCAGAATGTCCGCCGCCGACTTCTCGCGCAGCTTCGCGTCCAGTCCGTCTGACACGATGACCAGACAATCTCCGACCTGAATCCGCCTGCTGATATAAACGGGGTTGAAGCCTTCTGCGGGCCATCCGGCGGGAACAAGCCCTTCGGGCCGCTCTTTCGCCTCGCTGTCTTCCAGCGCGCCCAAATCCTGCTTGGGCGTCAACCGGGTAGCCTTTCCTTCTGACACTATGTACGCCGCTCCGCCGCCTGCCGCCGCAAGATGCGCCGTTTCTCCTTCGATGTATCCGCACATTATGGAAGCCGCAGACGCTTTTTTGTCCTCGCCTCCGGACTCTGCGAGCAACCTCGCGTGTATTTCTTCTAGACATCCGGGCAGCAGGTTGTTTCCGTTCACGCTGTCCGACTCGCGGATGAGCCGCATGGACTCCTTCAGGACGTTGACTGCCAGTTCGCTTGCCGCAGACGCTCGCGCGCCCATCCCGTCCGCTATCCCGAACAGAGCCTTGACCCGCCCCGGCCCGTAATACGAAACATTACAGATATATTCAGCGTTGAACTCGCGTCCCGTCCCTTTGACGGTCATTCCGGTTGTTCTTGCGGCCGGGCCTTTAACTTCAGGCGCTGCCGCCGCCGCGTTCATCATCTCTTGCAGGCCAATCTCTTTATATTGTTCGCGTTCGGGGCCTTTGCCACCCCGCGCTCGGTTATTATCGCTGTCGCCAGTTCTGCGGGAGTCACATCAAACGCCGGGTTATAGACCTCAGTCTCGTCCGGGCAGATTTTCACTCCGTTAATGATTCTCACCTCGCGCTCGTCGCGCGTCTCTATCACTATTCCCGCGCCGTCCGGCGTCGCCATGTCTATCGTGGACACCGGAGCGGCCACGTAGAAAGGAACCCCGTGCGCCCGCGCCAGAACCGCCAGACCGTACGTGCCCGTCTTGTTTGCGAAATCGCCGTTCGCCGCTATCCTGTCCGCCCCCACCACCACCGCGTCCACCTCGCCGCGCGCCATCAGCGCCCCGGCCATGTTGTCGCATATCAATGTCGCCGGTATATTCTCCATCGCCAGCTCAAACGCCGTCAGTTTCGCGCCCTGAAGCCACGGCCTCGTCTCGTCCGCATACACCCGCTCTATCTTTCCGGCATCCCGCGCCGCGCGTATCACTCCCAGCGCCGTGCCATACCCCGCCGTCGCCAGCCCCCCCGCGTTGCAGTGGGTTAGAACGCGACTGTTTTTCTTCAGCAACTTAGCCCCGAAAGCCCCTATCGCCCGGCAGGCTTCCACGTCTTCCCGCCTTATCTTTTCCGCCTCAGCAACCATCGCCTTCCTGACATTCTCTACCGAACCGCTCTTTGCCGCGACATATTTCATCCTGTCCAGCGCCCAGAATAGATTTACGGCAGTCGGCCTTGTAGCCGCCAGAAGCTCCGCCGCAGAATCCAGAGCGGAATTCAGCTTTTCCCTGTCGGCCCCCCTGAATTTGACTGCGGCCAGAGCCATGCCCATTGCGGCGGTCACCCCTATCGCCGGCGCTCCCCTCACCTTCATCCCCACTATCGCCGCAGCGACAGACTCAACCGTCTTCAATTCGATATATTGAAGTTTGTTCGGAAGCAGAGTCTGATCAATCAGCCTTACCGCTCCGCTTTTTACCCATGACACCGTTTCCAAAGCAAGCTCCCAACGTCGTATGATGTCAAAGTATAATTCCCAAAACTTGAACAACCGCCATCGGTCTATTCTATACTAATTAGTATTGGGTTTCAATATAATTTTTTGACACTAATAGATAATTTAAAACTCATAGGAAAAATTCTCGGTAAGATGGATTAATGGATATTTCGCCAAATCAAAACCCTGATTATCACGAAAACCCTAAAAGTTAGTTGACCGATAACAGGCTAGAGGCAAGTTTGAGGTCGGCGGGGCGAGTGATTTTAATGTTTGAAGGTTCGCCGGGAACGACCGCGACCGGGCGGCCCAAACGCTCAATGAGGGCGGCGTCGTCCGTCGCCCGCCATTTCCGTTCTTCCGCAAGCTCGTGAGCTTCGAGAATGGACTCGAAATAGAACGCCTGAGGGGTCTGGACGATGTGAATCTCGCTACGGTCGAGCGTCTCCGAAACATTGCCGCCCCTGACCCTCTTGACCGTTTCCTCGACGGGCATCGAAGGCACGCAAGCCCCGTGTTCGGCGGCTCCGGCGATGACGGCGCGGAACAGTTCCGGGGTGGCGAGCGGTCTGGCCCCATCGTGTATCAGAACGATTGTGGTGTCTGAGGGGAGAGTTTCGAGGGCCTTTCGCACTGTTTCCTGCCGAGTCGCGCGGCCCTCGACGACTGACAGGTTCTGGAATTCGTCCGCGAACATCTTCGCCGCCTTTTCCATCCACCCCGGAGGAGCGGCAAGAACCAAAGCGCCGATTTCGGGCATCATGGAGATAGTCTTGACGGAATGCCACACTATGGGTTTTCCGCCCAGTTCGATGAACGCTTTCGGAGCTCCCGCGTTCATCCTTTCGCCTATTCCGGCGGCGGCTATCACGGCCGCTATCTTGATTTCTTTGTTGTCCGTCATTTTCCGAACCTCGCAAAGAGAAGCGAGGCCCCTTTCATCTGAAAATTCTCTGGATGAGGGAAGCGCGGGACAGAGGGGAAACGAGCCACGCGCGCCCTTTGGCGTCCGTCACCAGAAGCAGAGCGCCCCCCCGCGCCCACTGAACGCCCGTGCCAACCGCTGTGGTCTGCCACTTCTTTTCATCGGGCAGATTGTAAATCCACACCGAGTCCCCGTCCAGATATGCTATCATGTCGCCCGCCGGCGACCACGCGGGGTTTCTCCCGCTCGCAGAAATCATCTCAGCCGGTTCATCCAGAGGCTTGAGCCAGAGGTCGCCCTTTTTCTTTCTGGCGTAGACCACCGCGTCGCAGCCGGGTGACCAGTCCGCCGCAGCCGCGTCCGCCGCCAGATTCTTCCTCGTTCCCGCACCTATGTTGTAGCTCCACAGTATCCCGTCGTTGGTCACATAAAGAAGAAGCTTGCCGTCCGAGGGACAAACTTTGATTAGCGACGCTCCAGAGGCGACGAGTTTCTTTTCCTTGAATTCGTTTTCGAGAGAAGCGGCGCTAGAGCCGTTTCCGCCCGACAGGATAGAGGCGAGCTTGTTTTCCAGACCGAACCTACCGGAAACGCCCGGCGAGTCCGAAGAGAATTTCACCGCGCGGTCCGGGCCGATTATGAACGCCGCTGGGGGTTTTCTCACCCCGAACTTGTTGGCAAGCTCCAGATTGTTGTCGATTATGAGCCGGACCCTGATGTCTTTTTCCTTCGCAAAAGCGATTGCCGCATCGTGGGACGGGTCCATGTTAACCGCGATCATATTGATTTTTCCGGCGAAAGGCGCTTGTTTTCGCAACGAGTCTAGCCCCTTGAGCGTTTCCGCCGCGCCGTCGATATAAGCCGAGAAAAAAACAACCAATGTGTGCGTGTCGTCGAGGCCGGCGGGAGAGAAAGAGCCGCCTTCGGCGTCCTTCACGGAGGAGAATGAAGGGGCCGGGTTTCCCGCCGGGACGAGCGCGCGGGCGGGCGCAGCGAACGCTGCAGCCAGAATGACCGCTGTCGCCGCAAGGCATTTGAGAGCGCGCAATGTCATGGCTTATTCTCCGAGTTAAGGTCTGGGGCGTCGGTTGGCCGACGATGTCAAGCGTTATGGCCGAGGTACACCAGCCCGGCGATCCAGACGCCGAGCATGATGAAAATCATCGCGAACCAGAAGAGGGCTTTAGAGAAGCGGGGCCTGCCGTCCCGCCTGAAGCCCCGGTAGATGAACATGCCGGTGGCCGCGAGCCACCCGAATAGGCCGATGTACATCGCCACTAGAGCTACGGGGTTCAGTTGGTCATAAGACATAACGGGACCTCCCGCGGTCAACCGCAACTATTTTATCACTTTTGACAACGGATATTCAACGATATCGCAAGCTCCCGCCTGCTTGAGCCTCGGAATGATGTCGCGCACGACCTTCTTTTCGACAATAACTTCGAGCGCGCACCAGCCGTCCGCCGACAGCGGAGATAGGGTCGGGCTTTTCATGCCCGGAAGCGCGGCGCGCACGCTTTCGATGGCGGTCGACGGCAGGTTCATCTTCAGGCCGGACATCTGTCTGGCGTCAAGCGCCCCCAGCAGCAGCAGTGTCAGGTCTTCTATCTTCCGCCTCTTCCACGGGTCTTTCCAAGATTCCCTGTTGGCTATCATTTTCGTGTTCGATTCGATTACTGTGTCCACGATGCGAAGGTTGTGGGCGCGAAGCGAGCTGCCTGTTTCCGTGCAATCGACAATGGCGTCCACCACAGTCGGCACTTTAATCTCGGTGGCGCCCCAAGAGAACTCGACGTTTACTTTGACGCCATGTTTGCGGAAATATTTTTTTGTCACCTGAACAAGTTCGGTGGCGATTCTGCCGCCTTCGAGGTCGGACGGTTTTTTTATTTTTGAATTTTCCGGGGCGGCCAGAACCCAGCGAACTTTGCCGGAGCCGCTCTTGGCGTAGAAGAGGTCGGCCACGTCTTTCACTTTCGAGCCGTTCTCTAGTATCCAGTCGTGTCCGGTGATCCCTGCGTCCACTATGCCCTGCTCTACATAGCGGGAGATTTCCTGAGCGCGGAACAGCATGCCGGACATTGAGGGGTCGTCGAACACAAGCACGTACGAGCGGGGGCCGGCGGTCACTCTGTAGCCGGCCTGTTCGAGCAGTTTGAAAGTGGCTTCCTGAAGGCTCCCTTTGGGGAGCGCTATCTTCAATATTTTTTCCGAAGGCATCCTTGTTTTCCTTTCTTATGAGGACAGGTCGACTTTTTCCACCCTGTCCACCATGCGCCCGACGAGCAGCCGCCCGGTCTCTTTGAACAAATCGGGGTCGCCGGTGACGTAGAACTGTTTGCGCCCAAGCTCGCAGCGGTCGGCGCGGGCAATCCTGTTGTCGGTGAGGACTTTCATGCAGAGAACGGCGGTGCGGCGGGCAGGGTCGATGAGAGTAACGGCAGCGGTGACGATGTCCTGAATAATCCCCCTGATGAACGGCAGGTGGGTGCAGGCGAGCACGAGAGTGTCGATGTCCTCTCGGAGCATGGGCCTGAGATAGTTTTCGGTGAGGTCGCGGGTGTCTGGAGAGCCGATGGCCCCCTGCTCTATGAGAGCCACCAGATCGGTGCACGGCTGAGCGAACAACCTCACCGTCGGGTCTATGTTGTCCATGTATCTTTTGTAGAGGCCGCTGTCGATGGTAAGCTGCGTGCCCCAGATTCCGATGCGGAAATTGTATGTGACGTACAGCGCGGCGGTGATGCAGCCGTAGTTGATAATGCCGACCACCGGCGCTCCCTCGCATTCTAGATGGTCCCTCTCCGTCAGCATCCCGGTGACTGTGTTGCAAGCGATGATTATCATCTTGCAGTCTCTGCGGCGAAGGAAATCCATTATCTCGTGCGAGTAACTGATTATCTGCTGCTCGGTCTTGGCTCCGTAGGGAATCCTCGCGGTGTCGCCGACGTAGATAAAGTCTTCGTACGGCATAAGCACGTCAAGCTCGCGCAGAAGGGACAGCCCCCCGACTCCCGAATCGAATATGCCTATCGGCCTCGTGTCGCCGTTCATGTCTTCTGTCGTCCCCGGTCGGTTCGCGGCCTGCCGCCGCAAAACCCGGTTCCTCCCCCGCTACATCTCTACGAGCGCCAGAATCAACTCGTCCTGAAGCGCCCTTATCTGGTTAGAATGAACTGAGTAACCGTTCATTATCATCACGAACGCCACTGAGCCGCCGTAAACCGGGCGGACATAGCCGCTGAGCGAGCAGGCCCCGCGCAACGCGCCCGTCTTGGCCTTCAACCTTCCGGCGGCGGATGTGTTCACAAGCCGCTTCTCAAGCGTGCCTTTTACGCCCGGCTCCGCCAGCATGTCTTGAAACGGTCTGCCCGGATTGAAATTATAGAACGACGACAGCAGCGTTAGCAACACCTTCGGGGCAAGCCTGTTTTCCCGCGAAAGCCCTGAGCCGTCGACAACCGTCAGTTCCGATGCCGCGGCCATGTTCGCGCGGACCATTATGTCCTTTACTACCTCCGCCGCTCCGGGAGCGTCCGAAGCCCCCTTAAGCCCTCCCAGCGTCCTTACAATCTGCTCTGCTATGAAGTTGTCGCTGTGCTTTTCCATCTGCGCCACCACCGAAGCCAGATCAGGCGACGCGACGCGCGCGAAGCCGGAGTATCCCGGCGGCAGGTCAGAGGTTTCTCGCATATCGGCGGAAACCTTCATGCCGGCTCTTTTCATCGCGCCGAGCAGCGCCGCGCCGTACAGCAACGTCGGTTTTCTAACCGTGTGCTCGTACTTCGCGCTCGTGTTCTTCTTCACAGACCCGCTCACAGTTATAACGCCTTTTTCATCCTGCGACACCTTGACGCTGGTGTTGCCGGTTGTCGCTTTCAGATCGACCCTGAAGAAGGACGGGTGGAGCGGAGGGTCGATTGTCGCGGTCGCGGTCGAAGCCCCGGCGGACACCGTGACGCGGGCGCAGTTGCCCGCCGCCGAGAGCGCGCCGGGACGCGGCGCGTAGCACCACGACAAATCCTCCTGCGGCCAGCTCGCCGGACGCATGTTGTCCATGAACGAGCCGTCCAGCCACAACACTCCGTTGAATCCCTTGAACCCGTTCTTCTTCAGTTGCGCCGCGTGCGCGTCCATCGCCTCTCCGGCGGTCGCGTAAAATCTGTCCGATATGCTCGGATCACCGTATCCTTTAACGTAAACCCCATCCGAAATCCCGGTGGACGGGTTGAAATTTTTCAACATGAAATCCGTGTGAAACTTAAAGCCGGGGCCAAGCTCCAGCATGGCCGCTGCTCCCGTCACCAGCTTCATGTTGGATGCCGGAATCATCATCCTGTCCGCGTTCAAACTCATCAGCGTCTGGCCCGTTCGAAGGTCCTTGGCCAGAAGCGCGACTGTGGACTGTTTTAAAACCGGGTCGTTTAACACCTGCTCGATTGAGCGTCGCGCCTGCGCTTCAGCCGCGTTACCCGCCGCGAACGCTAAAGCAACCGCCGTCAGAGCCGCAACTGCCGCCGTTTTTGTTTTCATTGTTCTCACCAGTCCTCCCGACCGGAAACAAACTTGTTCCCGCTCCGGTCGTTCCGCCTCATTCATGTTTCAGCCAATTGTCAATGTCCCTGTCATAGTCGAATAGCTCTTCCGGAGAAAAAAACAGCGATACTTCCCTCTCCCCGCTTTCAGGAGAATCCGAGCCGTGGACGACATTGTATCTTTTGCTGAGAGCCAAATCGCCTCTTATCGTGCCGGCTGCGGACTCTTCGGGAGATAGCGCGCCCATCATATTCCTGACCAGCCTGACCGCCCCGCGTCCCTGCGCCGCCACCGCCACCACAGGCGAACTTGTCATGAACTTCGCCAGCGGCTCGTAAAACGGCTTCCCGACGTGCGCCTCATAGTGCTTCGCGGCCAGCCCATCGTCCATCTTCAACATCTTCACGCCGACTATCTTCAGCCCCCGCCGCTCCAGCCTCGAAACCACTTCCCCTATCAACCCGCGCTGCACTCCGTCCGGCTTCACTATCACCAGTGTTCTTTCCTTGTCGGGGTTCATCCCTTGGTCTCCGGTTCGTCTCGTTTTTTGCTCGCCGCGCGCGGCGTTTCCGGTCGCGCGGCTTTCCGCATTATAGTTAATTCTCCGCCTTTTTTCATCCCGCCCTTTTTCAATAAGTTGCCCGCGCGCGCGGTTGTGAATAAAATGGGGTCTGGATTCAGCAGAATCAAGGGAGCGACGAGATGAACCGACAAAAAAACACAATGGCGGCGTTGGTTGTCGCGCTAACATTTTTTTCAGCGGCGTTGTTAGGAGCGACAGTCACTGTGCGCGCGGAAACACTCGCCGACATTGAGGCGGCCTGCTCTGAATACTCGCCCAAGTTCGACGAGTTGGCCGCTTGGCTGGACGCCCGCCACCCTGTCCTAGAAAATCAGGACGAACGGGAATCCAAACTGAAACTCATCGATGAAGCGCTGCTCTTCCCCGAAGCTAAGATGATGCCATGCGCGGCGGACTTCCTGCGACGCCGGATGGAAACGTTCATCGCCGATTTCGAGGCGTCCTCCGTCGCTTCAGGCATGACAATCTGGAAACTATACAATCATACCGTGATAATCCAGACGCCCGAAACCACCATCGCCGTCGACCTCATTCAGGGGCCGGGGATTATGCGGACCCCGCGAGACATAATCGAGCGCATCGTCGCCCGAACGGACATCCTGCTGGTCACCCACCACCACGGAGACCACATCGACTGGGACGTATGGGACATGTTTCTGGACGCTGGGAAAAAAGTGGTCGTCCCTGAACCGGCGAGAAAAGAATACCGGCGACGCGACGAACTGACTGTGATCCGACAGGGAAAAATCGACCTGCCCGGCATCCTCGTCAACGTGTTTCCCAGCTATCAGAAAAAAGACCTCGACGGCGTGTACTTGTTTAAGACGAAAGACGGCGTGTCAGCAATGCACCTCGGAGACGAGAACAACATAATGCGGCTCGGCTCGGAATGGTACAGGAAGATAAAGCCGCCGATGGAGATAGACGTGCTGATACCCAACATCTGGTGTCCGAACCTGAAGCCGCTGCTCGAACACATCAAGCCGGCGCTAGTGCTTTCCAGCCATGAGCACGAAGTGGGCCACCCGGTTGAGGGCCGCAGGCCGTACAGCTATGTGTACAGGGTATTGAGAGCGGTCGGTCTGCCGTACGCCGTCCCCGCGTGGGGCGAGCGCGTAGCCGTCCCCGCCCCCCTGCCGCGATAACGGCGGCATACTGCTGCTTAAGTAGATTTTTATATTTTTGCGGGGAAACCTTTTTTTTGCAAAAAACAGGTTTCCCCGCGCCCCTTCCAAAAAAACTCTTGGCGCGCCGGTTTCATCGAACTTCGTTCAATTCAAAATCGGCTTTCGCATGTTCGCTGCGTTGCCTTGCGCGGCGTTTTAGTCCGCTATGCGAAATGTCAATCATGTTGCCGTAAAGCTAAACGCCGCTCGTTGCGTTCAGGCTTCGACGCCGAGTTCGGCGAGTTTTCCAGGGGAGGGATTGCCTGTGGCGGGGTCCCAGCCGAGCATAGCGTAATAGAGTTTTTTAGCTTCCTCGAAATCCTCTCGTGGAACTCTGCGGCCTTCGGCTTCGCCCGACGGGATGGGGACGAACATGCGCTCCGGCAGGATGTCGTCTTTGGCGGAGAACCCCTCGCGGGCGTTGAACGCGCGCATCATGTTCACGCGCCGCTCGCCGAGCTTCATTATCTCCCACAGAGTCATCTTCCACCCTGTCGCCGCCGCGATAAAGTCTTCGAGGTCGCGGTATCCGAAAATCGCGTCCGGCCCCCAGCAGAAGCCGCAGAGAGTGAACGTGTCCAGAGCGCTGTAAAAGAATTGCGTATAGGCGACGAGTTTGACTTTTTCGGCGTCAAGTTCGTCGAACTGGCGTTTTTCATACAGGGACAGCCCGCGCGCGGCCTCGTTCGGCCCGGCGATCAGCCAGTCGTGCTCGCTCGACATGTGATCCGCGCCGAACGGGTTCACCGCGTATGTTAGCGCCTGAGACATCTTCACCTGCGCTATGTGAGCCGGGAAGGAAAGGCCTTTTGCGTGTATGCAGAACTTGGCGGTGTCCGCGCCGAGCGCGGCTATGGCGCGGTCCGGGCCTTCCGCCAACACAGCCCCCAGCCCCTCGCGCTCGCCTATCATCCGCAACGCTTCGAGCATCGCGGCGGAGTCGCCGAACTTAATTTCAAATCCGCCTGATTGCTTTTTGTCAATCAGCCCGTTTTCCGCGCATTCTGCGGCGTAAGCTATCATCGCCCCGGCGGATATGGTGTCCATGCCGAGAGCGTTGCAGATTTCGTTGCCTTTTGCGACGGCGGCGATGTCGTCGATGAGGAGGTTGGAGCCGAGGAGGCCGATGGTCTCGAACTCCGGGCCGCCGTATTCGGGGTCGATCTTGAACGGCTTCTCGGCGGACACCACGTTTTTGCATTTGACGACGCAGGCGTGGCAGGTGTCGTCTTTGATTTTTATGGAGTCGCGGAGTGTTTCGCCGGAGATTTTTTCCATTCCCTCGAATGAGCCGAAGGTGAAGTTTTTCGCGCAGAGGTTGCCGACGCCGGCCTGAAGGCGGACGACGCCGGGAGTGCCCATTTCGCGCAGAATCGCGTGGAACTTGGAATTATCGAAAGAGGCAGCGCCTTTTTTCGCGATGGCGCGCACGCCGTCGGCGTCGGCGTACTCGTAAGGAGCGCGAGCGCCCCTGCAAGCGACGGCCTTGAGGTTCTTCGACCCCATCACCGCGCCGGCTCCCGTGCGCCCGGCGTAGTTCGAGCTGCCGCCGGAGATGTTTGCGAACCGAACAAGTTTCTCGCCCGCCGGGCCGATGCAGGCGACTTCGACCTTCTCGTCTCCAAGCTCGGCGCGGATTGCCGCGCGCGCGTCCCCGGTGGTCTTTCCCCACACCGCCCCGGCGCCGCGAAGCTCGGCTTTCCCGTCCGACACCCACAGATAGACCGGTTTGGGGGATTTGCCTGTGACGACG
>JAKQBV010000626.1 GCA_029573925.1 bacterium | reverse complement strand
GTTCTGCGTTCCATAGAACGAAGCGCTCCCCGAACCAGAAAAGGAACCGCGCATGTCTGCGTCCTGTTCGACCGCCTCAACATCCTCCGAGTCGGAATCCAACATCAACTTCAATTTAATATCGCCTGAATCTGAGAAATCAAGGCCTTGAGAGGACATGTTGAACGCCGTCAGCTTGCCGCCGCCTAGCCCCACGCTGACGCTCCCCGGCTCCTTCTTGTCGTCCTTTCCGGCAGCTTTGCCGACCTCAGCAGCCGCAGACTCGACCACGACAGGAAAAGCCGCGCCGGTTCCCTCGGTCGATACCGAATCGGCTCGGCTCAAAACTCTCGCCGAAAGCGGGGAATTGGTCTCGCTTGACCTAGACTCCAACTGCCGCTCCATAGCCCGCAACCTGCTTCTTAACTCAGCAAGTTCAGCCGCTCCCTCATCATCCTCGCCACAAAAAGCTGTTTCTGAATACAGTAATAATGATGCGGTTAAAATCAAAGCAGCTAAAACCAAAACAGGTTTAATTGCTGATATAAAAGGCATTAAACGTAATTTTAGAATACCGTAATTGAATGAATGGATGCCATGCGCGCATTCTCTTGATTCAAATGCAAAACCATACGCTTGCGCGCTGTCATTAATGCCGACTCTGTAAATAGAATCTGCCGTTTTGCGATACATTGCTATACAACCGAAAAGGCTTTCATCCCGCGCGGAGCAACTATCAAAGCGTTCCGCAAAAACAAAAGCCGAGTAATTTCTAAAGTGACGCGGGGAGCGCTATCTTCTTATATTGTTCGCGCCGGACAACTTTTCCCCGCCATGCTCCTGATTGAGAATAACACCTAATACGCCAAGAGTTTTCGTGTTCCAAGAAACAACAACATCTCTCTAAAAAAAGTGTTAGAATTGCCTGTCAGCTATTATTATATCATGACCTTGTCTTTGAGAACTGTGAAGCAAAGAAAATATTTTCATCTCAAGTCATAACAATCGCATCTTTCTGATGACAGCGCACGACTTTCAAAAACAATCATTCATCTCCATCGGTTTAATGATGTCTTTGTAGCCGTTAGCTCCGGAACATGGCAAGAAACATGTGAATACAATTTCAGTTTATAGCACTATATCATATTCTGTCACACGCAGTGTTTAGAATGGGAACATAAAGAATGAGGAGGCTGATATGTCGCGTAATAAAGAGAAATCATTATGCGCAATATGCGGGGTTGAGTTGAGCGGCGGAAAAAGGCTATATCCGAATCCTGTGTGCCGGCAGTGCGATAGCCGCGCTCTTAACGCAAAAGGAGAAAAATCAAAATGGGGTTTTGAATACGTATATGAAACCCAAGAGAGTTATCGTGAAGCGCTTGAGGCCGCATGACGCCACTACAACGACGAGTCGATTGACGCCATCATCATTCCGGACGCTGGCGACAACCCCGTTTTCATTGACGGGCGAAAATGCTGGAGGCGTTATCGCTTCGGCGGGTATTTAACCATGAAAGACGATCACGATTGCTCCGACATCAGCGAGTTTTATCGAAAACACAATAACTAGAACGAAGGCTGACGAGAAGACGAATGATTGACCGGCGCTTCGCTCACGAGAATAATAAAGC
>JAKQBV010000625.1 GCA_029573925.1 bacterium | reverse complement strand
TTAAAAAGCGACTGAAGTCGCTTATATGAAAGCGACAATGAATTGTCGCACTCCAAATTAAACAAACTAAAAACCTTTTTTACATAAGCCATATATTTACTGGCAAGACTATCTGATTTTCAGAGATACTCAGGAAACTTTATATATTCCGACTGCCTTCCCCACAGGTTCGTTCACCCCTCTCTTCACATTTTACCAGAGCCTCTGGATTTTCGGGGTCTGGTTGCGTTTTCCAGCGTTTGTGAATCCATAACCATTGTTCTGGATATTCTCTGACGACTCTTTCGATGCACCGCGTATATTCCTTTGCACATTCATATATCGTCTCTTTGTTCGAGGGACTGGCCGGGAATATAGGATCGTAAAAAATGACCTTGTGCGAGTTGTCCTTTTGACGAATACAGAAGGCGGGAAGGATGACCGCGCCTGTATGCGCAGCGAAAACCGCCGGGCCTGTAAACGTGGAAGCGGTTTTGCCGAAGAAATCAACAAAGCATCCATCGCTCCCGGCGTTCTGATCGGCAAGCAGTCCCACTATTTCATTCCGTTGCAACGCTTCGACCACGGGATTAAATATGCCTTTGCCCTTGCTTATATTTTCCACGCCCGCGCTTTTTCTCAAACGATGCATCAACCGGTTGAGCCATACGTCTCTCAGGTTTTTTCCGATAACAGTAAGTTTGAATCCTTCTGCGACAACCCTTGCTCCAAGCAACTCCCAATTCCCCATGTGAGCCGTCAGAACGATTACGCCTCTCCCTCCGGCCGTGTATTTTCGTATTATGCTCCCATCGAGTTCCACCATCGATGTAATGTCCGTTTCGGAAAATCGGGTAAAGTGCAGAAATTCATAAAGACTTTTCACCATATTGCCGAACATGCCGCGGCATATTTCCTTCCGTTTTGGCAAAGACAATCCTTCTCCGAAGGCGATTTCCAGATTGTTCATGGCGGTTTTTCTGTGTCCCGACATAACGTTGCAGGTTATGCCGCCCAGAGCGCCGCACAGACAGTAACCCCATTTCAACGGGATAATCCTTGATATGAAGTAAAGAAATATAATCATGCCTCTGCTTGCCGTTCTTAAAACACTTGCTTTCATATAATTTCCCCGACGCGCGCTTCGTCAGACGCTTATTACACTGTTCAAGGTGCCGTAAACGTTCGTCACTAATTCACCGCATTCGGGATCGAGCCGCCAGTCGCCGTCAACGAGGAACTTATATTGGTATGTTCCCGGCGATAATGAAAACGACTTTTTCCACACGCCTTTTTGATTCTTTTTCATGCCGCCGTTTTTTTGATCCCAGCCGTTGAAGTCGCCTAGAATCAGAACCGTATCCGCTCCGGGCGCGTTAAGCGAAAATACAACGGTATTTTCAGGCGATGTGTCTATATGTTTCTCTTTCTTTTTTGCCATCCCGGCGCCTCCTTTACCCATTGACGCACATATTCATCATGTGTCATGTTGTTGTTCGCAGAGTCGTCAAAACCGTATATAAGAGCAAACACACGCCGCGCTTCACAGGCGAATTCAACCCGTTGTTGAGAGTCGGTTTCGCCTGCGTGATTTCACGATCAAAATCGGCCGTCCCGCTGTTGCCCCTCTACGACTTCAAGCATTTTCTTTCCGCCCGCGTCTTCTTGGCAGTCGAGCGATAAGATCATCCAATGCGGCATAAGCCGGCGGCACGAGAAGCAACGTCAGGAACAGAGAACTGACCAAGCCGCCGATGACGGCGATGGCAAGGGGCCTCCACATCTCCGCGCCCTCGCCGAAACCGAGCGCCATGGGCAACATTCCGAACGCCGCCGAAAGCGACGTCATTAGAATGGGGCGCAGACGGAGACCGGCGCCCTTGACTATGGCCTCGTCCCGTTCCATGCCGCGCTCCCGAAGCTGATTTATAAACGTTATCATCAGAATTGAAACGCCGACAACTATTCCTGTAACTGTAAGTATGCCGAGCATACTCATCAAATCGAAGTTTAGTCCGGCCAAGAGTAGGGCGCTGGAAACACCGATCAACTCGAGTGGAATGGAGAGCATAACGATAAACGGTTGTGACAACGATTCGAATTGTGACGCAAGGATGATATACATCAAGACAATACTCATCACCATGGCGAGGAATATCCCCCCGAACGTCTCTCGGCGGTCCTCTTCCTCACCTCCGAACTCCCAAACGTATCCTTCCGGGAACCGGGTGTCTTTTAAGAGGACGGTCACATCCTTGATGATATCGCCCAGCGGGCGTCCGGTCTTGTCTGCCATTATCTTAATTGAACGCCACCGTTCATTGCGCGAAATTTCCGACGGGCCTTTGGCGATTTCGATGCGCGCCACTTCAGTCAGTGGCACTTTTACTCCCACGGGCGTGGTGATGTAGATGCTATTGAGGCTGTCCATCCAGTCCCGGTCTGCCTCGCGCGCCCTCACCGTTATATCGTATTCCTTCCCCTTCTCGCGGTACTTTGTAACGTCGGTTCCGGATACGAGGGTGCGAACCGACGCGCCGATTTGCCCCGCGGTGAGGCCGAGACGCCCGGCTTTCTCGCGGTCAATCACAAGCCTGTATTCCGGGCTGCCGGCTTCCCAGTTCAGGTCAACATCCACCACTCCGGGAACCTTCTTCATCTTTTCAGACACTTCCGTCCCGAGCCTGCTCAACTCCTCAAGCTCGTCGCCCATTATGGTGACAACAATAGGCGCTTCGCTCATCGACCCGAACATTTCAGTGAATTTGAATTTGAGGCCTGGAATACTTTTGATTTCATCCCGCAACTCGTTCTTCACTTCTT
>JAKQBV010000614.1 GCA_029573925.1 bacterium | reverse complement strand
AAATCGCCCGAAAACACAAAACAAAACCGGAAAAACCGGAAAATGTTTACCGGCATTCAAACCCGACGCCCAAATCACGAAATCAAAAATCACAATCGCTCAGAGTCTCTTGTTTTCGAGCACCTTTTCAACAGCGTCATTCCATCGGTCTTTTCACATTTTACTCGCCCCCTGTGACACTATATGAGTTTCAGGGGGAATCAGGAAACATTTTGTAAGGAACTAGTTGGAGTCATTTTCATCAACTGACGCGATTACTCGGAGGGGTTATGAAAAAAGCATCGGACATACAATTAAAAACATTCAAAGGCTCGCACAGTGACATGGGGCGGGAGCAGGGGCGCGCTTGCGTGGACATTATTAAATATTCATATGAAATGCTGGCGCATTCGCTAGAGTTAAAAGCCATAAAGCCTTTCTTTCTTCCGACCGGGCTTTTCCTCAAACTGGCAAAAATAAAAATGTGGGGAGATTTCGCGGCGGGAATCAAGAAGGATTCGCCTCGCCAGCACGCCCGGCTTGAAGGCATAGCAGAGGGCGCGGGCGAAGATATGAAGCACATGATTTTCCTTCAGTCGATGGAAATAGAGATGGCCAAGACTCATTTTATCGGCGGCGCGTGCAGCGCGGCGGCTGTCACCGCCGACAGGTCCGCATCCGGCGAGCCGATTATTATCAAGAATTTCGACTATCCCGAATTTTTCTCCCCCACACATCTTGTCCGCATGGACGTTCCGAGCGACGGATACCGCGTGTTGGCGGCGACGAACGCCCCTCTGGCGGGCAGCCACGACTCCATTAACGAGCATGGCCTTTCCATCACTTACAACTACGGTTACGGGCAGGATGCCTCCTCAAATTCGGTCCCAATGACTATGGCTCTTCAGGACACTCTAGAGAAGTGCAAAACAACAGCCGAGGCGATAGAGTTTCTGAGAAAATGCAAGTATAACGGGTGCGCGCTTTGGATGATTTGCGATGCTCAGGGCGACCTGCGCTCGGTCGAAATCTCGAAGACTATGGTGGACGAGCGGAAGCCGAAGGAAGGCGTCATCGCCCACACGAACCACTATCTGACGGAAAGGCTCGCGAAAGTTGACGTTCCGCCGTCCGCCGTCTATTCGAGGACCAACGTGCCGGCACTTCGCGGCAAGAGATGCAGAGAGTCCTCCGAAGTCAGGCTGGCACGGCTTGAGGAACTTCTCTCCAAGCAACAGAAGTTCTCTGAGGAAGACCTTATCAGGATATTCTCAGATCACGGCGCGGACGGCAAAGGCTCGGACAACACGGTGTGCAGGCACAGCGATTATTTCTGCACCACGCTGTCCGTGATACTCTATCCTGCGTCGAAAAAATTCAAAGTCCTTTACGGACACCCTTGCGAATACGAATTCGCCGAATTCTCATTCTAGAACTGGCGAAAACAAACCTATTTTAGCGTTCTTCCGACGGCCGCCGCCACAGGTTTAAGTTCTTTTTTCATCTGTTTAAAGTGCTTGAAGTTAAGAGTCTGCTGTCCGTCGCTGAAAGCCTCTTCCGGGCGGGGATGGACTTCAATTATCAGAGCGTCCGCGCCCGCCGCGACGGAGGCTTTAGCCATAGGCGACACAAGCTCCCAGCGTCCCGTTCCGTGGCTCGGGTCTGCGACCACCGGCAGATGCGTGAGCGATTTCGCCGCCGCCACCGCGTTCAAATCCAGCGTATTTCTCGTATAAGTCTCGAAAGTCCTTATCCCGCGCTCGCACAGCATCACCTTCGGGTTGCCTTCTTTGACTATATATTCGGCGGCCAGCAGCCATTCCTCGATTGTCGCCGAAAGTCCGCGCTTAAGCAGCACCGGTTTATCCACTTTGCCGCATTCCTTGAGCAGATTGAAGTTCTGCATGTTGCGCGCCCCGATTTGCAGTATGTCGGCGTAGTTGGCGACTTTTTTAACGTCCCGGCCTTGAATCACCTCGGTTATTATCGCAAGCCCTGTTTCCTCGCTCGCTTTTGCCAGCATCTTCAGGCCCTTTTCCTCATAGCCCTGAAAACTGTACGGCGAAGTGCGCGGCTTATATGCGCCGCCCCTGAGGATTTTCACCCCGGCGGCTTTGAGCATGTGCGCGCACTCTATCATCAGCGCTTCGCCTTCCACCGCGCACGGCCCCGCCATCAGCATTATCTCTTTTCCGCCGATTTCTATTCCGTCCCTCACCTTGATAACGGAACGCTCCCTTATCTCCCGGCTCACCATCTTGTACGGCTTGAGAATCGGCACGACGTTTTCCACGAAGGGCAAAGACATGAACTGCGCCATGACCTCGTTCTTGTTCTCCACGTTGGAGCCGACCGCGCCGATAAGGGTCCGCTCTTTGCCTTCGGAGACATCGACCTTGTAGCCCATCTTTTTGAGCCGGTCGATCACCGAATTCTTGTTGTTGTCCGTTGCCTTGTGAGAAAGAATGATAATCATTTCGCGCCTCCATTTGCGCCCGGGACGGAGTCGTTCTCCCCGCGTTTTTTTTCACAAACGAAAAAACCGCGGGGTTTGATGCCGCCCCGCGGTTGTGTTTGTTGGTCGGGCGCTGAATCTCAGCGGCTCAACCGCGCAACCGTGGGGTGACCCCCGAAATAATAATAATAGCCGCTCCAGAATGCGCGCCTATTATCCGGTTGCATTGTTGTTCCGCTCATTTCAGCTTCCAATCCTTTTCGCAGTCAATCTAGCACAGTGCGCAGGCGGTGTCAAACCTAAATATCCGAAGATTCCGGCGGCTCTCTTGCTCCGCCCCGCAAGCCCGACGCATTTTACATTTTCCGATTTGATTTTATAATCTATTCCAGCGTTCACACTTCAGACGGTTCGGGGAATTTGTCTGAAAAAGATTGCGGCGCGCGAAACTTTTTGCCCGCGCGGCTGTCAGATTAAGGGAAATGACTGAAATGGCGACACTTTTAATTGCGGACGACAACACGGACATTAGGGAATTGTACAAGATGGAGTTTGAGTGCGAGGGGTATGCGGTGGTGACGGCATCGGACGGCGTGGAGGCTCTGGAAATGACCAAGATTCATTGCCCCGACCTTGTTATTCTGGATATCGGGATGCCGGAAAAGGACGGGCTTGAAGTCATCGGGGAGATATCAAGGCTTAACGGGGGCACTCCGGTGATTGTGAACACGGCATATCCGCTGTTCAAGATGGATTTCAGGGCGCACCACGCCACATCTTGGGTTGAAAAAAGCTCGAACACCGACCCGCTCATTAGCGCGGTCAGACAAATTGTAGAGCCGGACTCTGAATCCGGTGGCAACGGAGGAGAATGACATGAAAACGAAGACGAGAATAGCATTGGTGGCGACGCTGATAATGGGAATTATGATCGGCCTTGTGATTGCGGCGCGGTTGGACCTGATACCGATTTCCAACGCGGCGGACGCTTCGCGCGGCGGCGTAGAGGGGAAAGCGTTGCAGCCGTCGGCGGCAGCTCTCGACGTCCAGAACGATTTCGTTCGGGTCGCAGACCTTATTAAACCGAGCATGGTCAACATCAACACGGCGAAAATCGTCGAGATGCGCTCCCATCCTTTCTTCGGATTTTCCAACCCCTTCGGCGAAGACGACGACATGATGGAAAAGTTCTTCGGCGGCAGACGCCAGCAGCAGAACCAGAAACAGGAATTCAAACAGACCAGCCTCGGTTCCGGCTTCATCATCAAGTCGGACGGCTACATCCTCACCAACGCCCATGTCGTCAAAGACGTTGATGAAATCATAGTTAAAATACCCGGCGACGAAAAAGAGTATGATGCCGAACTGGTTGGAGCCGACCAGTTGACGGACATTGCGGTTATAAGGATAAAGGCGGACAGGCAGCTTTCCGCCGTGCCGATAGGCGACAGCGACAAAGTGAGAATCGGCGAATGGGCCATCGCTTTCGGCAACCCATTCGGACTGGAAAGCACGGTGACCGCCGGGATAATCAGCGCGCGCGGGCGCGTCATAGGGCAGGGGCCTTACGACGATTTTCTACAGACCGACGCCGCCATAAATCCCGGCAACAGCGGCGGCCCGCTCGTGAACATCCGGGGCGAGGTCATCGGCGTCAACACCGCCATCTACTCTAACGGCGGCGGGATTATGGGCGGCGGTTCGGGCAATATCGGCATCGGCTTCGCCATCCCCATCAACATGGCCCGCGAAGTTTTCGAGCAGCTTATTGAGACAGGAACGGTTTCTCGCGGATACCTCGGCATCTACATTGACGACATCACCGAGCAGTTGGCTCGCGCGATGAAGATTGAATCAAAAGACGGAGCCATCGTCACAAACATAATCCCCGACGCCCCTGCTGACAAAGCGGGCATGAAGGTCGAAGACGTCATAATCAAGTTGAACGACATCGACATCAAGAACGTCAAACAGCTACAGAAAGAAGTGGCTAAACTCGGCAAAGGCGCAAAGGCGACAGTGACCGTCATGCGCGACGGCAAAAAAGTGAAACTGAACGTGAAACTCGACGAACGGCCGGACGAGACCGCCGACGCCTCGCAACCTAAAAAAGACGACGCAAAGACTTCGCTCGGTATGCAGTTGCAGTCGCTGGATTCGAAGACCGCAAAGCAGCTCGAGGCGAAAACAGAAAAAGGCGTCGTTGTGGCTGGAGTCGAGCCGAACGGCCCGGCGGACAAAGCCGGCATCATGCAGGGCGACATTATCATAAAAGCCGACAGAAAAGAAGTCGAAACGCCCTCCGACCTGCGCGAGATTATCAAAGACGTTTCGAAGGGCCGCAAAGGCGGAGAGCCAGTTGAAATTCTTCTCGTAATCGAACGGAGAGGCTACAACAGATTCATCGTCGTTGAAATGCCGAAGAACTGAGCGTCATCCGGCAAAACGCAAACATTGACATAGCGCAATCTATCAAAAAGCTTCGCGACTGTTCGGTCGCGAAGCTTTTCTGTTAGTCGTCCCTCCGCGCCCGGCGTCCGCCTCGCCGATTGCCGTCATAGTCTTAAAGAAAAGGGCGTTTGGGCCAACGAGAAGCCATGCTTTTTAAGGCAACTAACTATGTGTCTTTTTTATAGTGGGTGACACCCGGCTGATGCCTCACTTTTCTTATAGTCTTATTTGATTCCGGCGCAAAAACCCCGTGATGTGCGGGGTTGATTTTCAGGCCGCAAGGGACGCCGAATGACGCAGCCGCGAATGGAACAGTCGAAAAACGG
>JAKQBV010000613.1 GCA_029573925.1 bacterium | reverse complement strand
AAATCGCCCGAAAACACAAAACAAAACCGGAAAAACCGGAAAATGTTTACCGGCATTCAAACCCGACGCCCAAATCACGAAATCAAAAATCACAATCGCTCAGAGTCTCTTGTTTTCGAGCACCTTTTCAACAGCGTCATTTTATGCGTTTTTCGGCGGATTGGACATGTTCAGAAGGCGAGATGCGAACATTACCGGCCTGAAGGCCATCCTCAAATATTCCTGTAACAAAGCCACGTTTGAGTTTTTAGCCCCCAAGAGAACCGCTTTGGAGAGTCCCATCCGGCCACGCCGCGCCACCGGCGCGCCACATTTCGATGTGGCGGCGTTTTCCGGGAACTGTCGGATGCGGGGTCGGAACGCCCGTTTTACGAAAAACAGGCGCAATTTTCCGTAAAACTGTCTGGCGCGGGGCTACTTTATCCTGTTTTCAAACTGAAAAAGTTCGTGGGGCGAAGCGTCCGGGGTCGATTTCGGCAAAAAACCGAATGGTAGAGAGAGAATTCTATTTAGTGAACTGTCTGGCCCGGGGACTGGAGGTCTCCGCCCCCGGTTATCCTTCGCTGGTATTCCTTCAGGATTTTTGAGTTCGCGCCGTGCCGAAGGTTGTTTTTGTTGCCCCTCGGCGCGCCGCGTTTTCCGGCTGGTCGCTTGTTATGAAGGAAGCAGAAATCGCTATTGGCGGTGGCGGGGTTTTTGCACTGCTCGCCCGTCCGCTTGCCGGTCGCCCGACATCTTTTTCCGCTTCCGAAAGTCATGATTCGTATCCTTAATCCCTGTATGAATTATATGATAACGCAAAAGTGTGACAAAGTGCATCTCGCACGGACATCTCTCGGCGCGGGCACTTTGTTAAAACACTGGAATTTTCCATGGCAACCGAATTGTATTGCAAATACCGCTCCAGACTGCGACATGTATAACGGTCGGCACCGGATTGTATTATAATTGAGTCGAACTGACGGAGATATTAAAGGAGACGGGGGAAGAACAGCTTTGACAAAAAAATCGAGCGATAAAAAGCAGCTTGTCCGTATCTCAAAAACCGGTGAGATAAGCAAAACCGCCGCGCCTGAAGAACTGCTACGCGACCTGCACGGTTTGATTGAGAAATCGCGCCGGGACGTGGCGAGAGCGGTAAACATGGGGATGGTGTTTCTTTACTGGCAGGTCGGCCAAAGGATACATAAAGATATTCTGAAGGAAAAGCGGGCCGGATATGGGGAAGAGATAGTGCAGACGGTGTCTGCACAATTGAGCGCCGAGTACGGCAGGGGATTCGGAAAGCGCAACCTGTTTAATATGATCCGGTTCGCCGAGGTTTTTCCATCTCCGGAGATAGTCCAGACGCTGTCTGGACAAATGAGCTGGAGCCACTTTGTTGAGATTATTCATTTTGAAGATGATTTGAAGCGCGACTTTTACGCCGAGATGTGCCGCGTGGAGCGATGGAGCGTCCGCACGCTTCGACAAAAAATCTCCGGCATGCTTTTCGAACGCACGGCACTGTCGAAAAAACCCGCGAAACTGGCAAGACAGGAACTTGCGGCGTTGCGAGAGGAAGACAGATTGACGCCCGATCTCGTTTTCCGTGATCCTTATTTTCTCGATTTTCTGGGACTCGCGGACACGTACAGTGAGAAAGACCTTGAATCTGCGATCCTGCGGGAACTCGAATCCTTCATTCTGGAACTCGGCATCGGGTTCAGCTTTGTGGCCCGCCAGAAACGCATCACCGTGGACAATCAGGACTACTATCTGGACCTGCTTTTTTATCATCGCAGGCTGCGCAGGCTCGTGGCGGTCGATCTGAAGCTGGGCAAATTCCAGGCGGCGGCCAAGGGACAGATGGAACTCTACCTCCGCTGGCTTGAGAAATACGAGCAACAGCCGGGGGAGGAATCCCCGCTCGGATTGATTCTTTGCGCGGACAAATCGGACGAGCATGTTGAACTGTTGCAACTGGATAAGAGCGGTATTCGCGTGGCCGCATACCTGACCGAACTGCCGCCCCGAAACCTGCTCAGAAAGAAATTGCGCGACACCGCTGTTATCGCCCGCGCCCGGTTGGAGAAGGAGAGCGGAAGCAAGTGATGGTGAACGTCCGCTCCTGGTCGGAAGTGAAAATACGTCCCCATTCTATGATACGAATCGCTGATACCCGCTGAAAATCAGTCGGCGGCGGGGCCGGTGTCCCCGATAAAGATTTGAAGTCCTTTTTCGGAAGCATGTTTGTAGAACGGCTCGACGGCGTCCAGGAAGCGGGTGTCGGCGCGCCAGAAGGGGATTGCGCCGAGGCGTTTGGGAAGCGAGGCGTCTATGGCGGGCGCGGAGACTTCGCCGAAGAGGTCGGCGGGCAGCCCGGCGCCCTTCCAGAATGCGGTCGGGTTTGTGTCGAGCGGTTCGCTTGCCGCAGGTTCGGGAGTGTCGCCGTGCGGCTCATCTTGCGCCGGGGTTGTGTCCACTGATGCCGCCTTCCCTTTTTTGCGGTCGCGCGGTTTGCACGTCTCCGATTCCGCGCGCGCGCCGCACATAAGCGACATGAAGGCGTCACGCTCCATGCCGCGAAGTTTGAAGATCAGAAACGGGTCGCGGTCGAATTCCTCTCCGAGAAGGTAGTACACGGCTGCGATGTGTTTGCAGGGGTTCGACCAGTCGGGGCATGAGCAGCCGGTCTCGAGGTCTTTCAGTTTTTCGGGGAAGAGGGAAAATCCCGCTGCCTTGAAAGCGTCCTCGATGTCATTCGGCATTTCACCGTTCAGCAGTCGAGCCGCGAAGATGGCCTGTCCGGCGAGCGCGGCGGCTATCTTTTTCCAATCTTTTTCAGACAGCGCTTTAACTTTTATTTTCACCGAGTACGGCTTCGCGCGCGAGCCTTGCACATCCGCCGAGATTGAACCTTGGGCTATGTTGATGTTCAGCACCTGGCCGCTTCTGGCGTAGGAGCGGCCCCGACCGAGGCGCGCGCCAATGTTGAAACTCTCGAGCACCGCGATCCATCGTTTCGCCCACCAGCTTTCGCCGAACCCGCCGCGTTTCGACTGCGCTTTTATGCCACCTTTCGCCTCGCGCGGACGAGACGGCGGGAAGTATTCATAGTAGCCATAGTATCGCCGGGACATGATTCACCCCTTTTCAGACTGGAGACCGGAGGCTGGAGACTGGAGGAAAGGCAAAACACACAGAAAAAAATCCTTCCTCAATCTTTCCCCCGGCCCATCTCCTCATTCTTTATTCCTTATTCCGCAATGATCGTATCAATCCATTCAGAACTTTTGATGTTTCTTCGCATTTCCGCTGAACAGTCCGACCTTCTTCTTCGTCCAAATATCCGAGCCTTTGCGCAACTGAAATCTGATATTCAAGTTCACGGGCCGATCCATAAGCCATATCAAGGAAATGCAGATAGTCCGCCTTCGTATGCCTCGCGCATCCCTCGACTATGTCGGATGCGACTGACACAGCGGCGCGCCGAATCTGGATCGTCATTCCGAATTGCTCATCCCTGGGAAATTTCTTTGTTACTTTGTAAATCTCCAACGTTTGCGCGTCTGCAAGTTCAAACGCCCTGAGTTTTGTGTGGTCTCTCATGCGGAACTTCCTTTCTCAGTCTGGAGAAAAACAATGATTCACAAACTTTTGATAACGTCCCAAAGTTGTAGGACAATCAAAGAGCTTTAGCCCCTCTGAAGACAAGAATAACATTTCCGGTCAAGCGCAACCTGTCATTCCAGTATTTCTCCCACTCGCCTGCGGAGGTGATGCGTTTGATAATGAT
>JAKQBV010000612.1 GCA_029573925.1 bacterium | reverse complement strand
TTCCCGGTCGCCCTTCATCCAGCGGATCATGTGCCGGATCGCCGACTGGATCAGCCTGCCGAACGGGATGCCCTTCTCCCAGTTCCTGTCCGCATATTTGCGGGCTCCCAACTCATACCAGATCGCGACCCGCTCCAGCGCGAAGGGCGAGATTAACTCGTATGCGCCCTTATTCGTGGATGGCTCTCGCATCGCGCCGGTGTCATACGTCATGCGCGCCCCGCCGTCATTCATTCCCGAGTGATTTTCCATAAGCTTCCTCCTTAGCACTTCTTCCCGCCGTTACGGTACGGGCGCAGGCGGTTGTAGTTGAATTTCAGCCGAAGCACTTGGTCAACGTCCACTTTCTCCTTGCCGAGATAGTCGAGAATGCGGATCATACAGTCCACCATTTCGGCGGCGATTCCCTCCGGCTTCTCATGTGCGCGGAAGAACGCGGGATCGGTTATGCGGTCGTCGCCTAGAAGGTTCTCGACGTAGAGCATCGGGCGGTCATTGCGGTATTCTTCAAGGGCTTCCGACAGTTCGGAGTGACACAGCGCGACGACGGTTCCAAATTCGCGCGGTTCGTCCCACCATCCCTTTTCGATTGCGAGTTCGTGGATGGCTTTCGCCCATTCGTTAAAGGTCATTCCGGCTTCACCTCCCCATTTTTCAGCATCCGCTTGCGGTTTAACTCGTCCGCGCGCGCCCTGCTCATGCGAAACTCATCTTCGGTCTGACGCATCGAACAACGCTTCTTTTCACAGACCAGCTCTCTCATAATGATACAGTTACTATCGAATTTCGGGTCATTCGTCCAAAATCTGCATCCAATGCTCAATTCGGGTCTTCCCTCTGCCATTATTCTTGTTCTCCTTCCTCGTAGTAGCTGAATATCTCCACCTCGAAAAGTCCGTCCTCGACGCGGCGGAGGTTGAACACCCGCGCGCACTCGATCGCCGCCATTGCCGCATCGAAGGAGAGTTTGGCCTTGAAGATGGGCGCGTTCAAGGCTTGTCCTCCCGTATCGGCCCCACGCGGAGCTTCTTGGCGATGTCGGCGGGGATTGGAATGTCATGGCAAGCACTGCATACACTAAATTCTGGTACTTCCGTGCCGTGTGGACACGGAACAAAATTGCATAGCGCCATCGGGCAAAGTTGTTCGTTGTTTGGTTTGGTGCTGTGCCACTCGCGCCACGTCGGATAGCGAAGTTCCGGGTTCGCGGCAGCCCATTCCATGACGCAGCGCTCTATCGTTTCCGGCTCAAACAAAAACCGCCATCTGGAAAAGAAGTCGTTGTTTTTCCCATGCGCTTCATACATGCGCTTGTACTGTAACATGACCACCTGAAATTCAGCCATTCTCCCCCTCCTTCGTCATATCCGGAAATGGTTTCCACCGCCGTATCACCGCGCGCGTGCCATCCGAAAGCGTTACCGTTTCCTTTGTGTAGCATTGCTGGATGTGATCCACCACATTGTCCATGATGATCCCGTAAAAGTCGCGTGTGTTTTCTTTCGAGGCTTCCGGCTTGGCGCTGCACTCAACGTCTGCGGCTCCTTCCTGCGGGCCGCGCCATTCAAAGCAGTTATCGCTTGCGTCGCACCGGCTGTTGTTCTTTGCGCATATCGCGCACGGGTAGCAAGCATCCGTTAAACCGTCCATGTCGTCGGCTATGCGTTTCATGTCCGCTTCCGCCGCCTCCGCCCTCGCCTTGAAGCGGTCGCGCTCCCGTTCGAGCCGCTCAATCTCGTCCGCCATCTCGGGGATCAGCGTGCGGGAGCGGGCGATTA
>JAKQBV010000610.1 GCA_029573925.1 bacterium | reverse complement strand
CTCAAGCCCAATAACGAAACCGGAGCCAGAGAAAGCAAAGCTCCAACAATTATTGAATTCTCATAATATTCAGGCGTGTACTGCTCGATTGGAAACCGCAATCCGTTCTTGAGTATTTCCCTTGCGACAGCGCCCGTGTGGCATTCTTCCATGCCGACAGGGTTGATTACATCGATGTATAACACAAAAGACCTTAGAAAAAACAACAAAAATATAGCCGCGACAAAGGCAAATTCGACAGCCGCGACTTTCACTTTCGCGGGAAGAATATTAAATGCCATTTTTTCGCTCGTCATGCTCTATCCGCGACAACCATTTTCTATGAGCGCGGCTTTTCGCATTGTATCTGATATCGTCATCGCTCAACCGCTTCTATCGGATTTCTCTCCGCTCGATGCATTTTTTCTTTCGATCTCAGCGTCGATCACGAAAAAAAACTCCCTTCCACCGCAGATGACCCTGCTGTCCGCGACAGCGCGGTTTCTGATAGCGCTCCTTAAAGCCTGTTTATCGAACCTATGCGGCTTTATTCCCGTTCCCGGGTCGGACAGCCTTCCCGCCAACCGCGCAGTCGCCCTGATCTTTGAAGAAGCGACATTCTTTATCGGTTCTGAAACAATAACCTTCTTCCTCGCGGACGCAGTCAACTTGTCGAGAATCTCTTGGTGCCGAGGAATGAACTGATACAAGCTGCTCAGCATTATCACATAGTCGGCTTCAGGCAACTCGGCCAACTTGTCCACATCAGCTTTCATTGCGTTGACCCCCTTCTTCTGCGCAGTCCCCACAAACCCGTTATTGATGTCCATTCCCGAATACTCGACATGCTTGTTGTTTAGATATTTGCGCAACACTGCGTCGCCGCAACACACATCCAAAACCGTGGCTCCCTCTCCCACAAACTCCGCAGCCGCTAAGTATTTTTCCCTCTGTTTTCCCTTATACAGAAATGCCGAAAGAATTCTATATATTAAATAATTCCTGTAATATAAACTTGGCCGTTTAGCTGAGGGATAGCGACTTCTCAAAGCAAAAACATGTTTTAAGTGTTTAAATCCTATTACTATGCTTGACACATGGCCTGAGGACAGCTTGCTTCTTCCGATTCTCGCTCGATAGCCGATGGGAATCTGCGCCATTGCCGCTCCGCTGCTCGCGGCGGCAATATACATTTCAGCGGAGAAAGATGAATCGCCTATATGCAACTTTCGCGCAAAACGATTAAGCGTCTCTTTTCTGACCGCGACATAAGTCGAGCCGATATCCCTTAGCGGAGCGCAACCATATATCATTGACACAAGCTTTCCTAGAACTCTGTTTCCGGCGATTTTGTACCATGCCATATCCGCGCCGACTTCGTTATACGCCGGTGACGTTCGGCTTCCCGAAACAAAATCCGCTTCCTTCAGTTCCTGCAGCATTCTTGTCAAATCAGAAGCTGCGAACGTTCCGTCGGATTCCACCAGAACCACTATATCGGCGTCAGCTTCTTTCAATGCCCTTATGCAGGCGCTCCCGTATCCCCGCTCTTTTTCGATTACAACCTTGGCGCCAGCCTTCTCAGCTTCTTTCAATGTGCCGTCTTCGGAATCATTGTCCGCCACGATTATTTCGTCGACAAATCCGAGGCTCAGGAAATCTTTGACGACCGCGCCGACGCTAGCCTGCTCGTTGAAAGCCGGCATAACGACCGTGATTCTTTCTCCCGTCGGAAGCATCTTTGGCGTCGCCTCGTCAAAGCCCCATTTGACCATAAGTTTCTGAGGCAAATATTTTCTTTTTCGCGCTTTCGGAAATTAATGTGCGCTCATATATGAAAGAACAAAGCTTGGCGTTTTCGATGTCGTCGTATCCCTTCGAGCAGAAATCCGGGATTCTCTCCTTCGCCGCGCAATACGCGTCCGCCACGACGCATAACATATTGAAAGAATCAGTACATTTTTGAGGCGCGCCTCCGGTTGGTTCCCTCAGTTTTTGTCTGTATTTTTCAACTAGACCTGAAAATTCTCGCTCTTTAGACAAGCACGGTATCTTTATATATGCGCCATCGGGTCTTTTGACTGAATAAATTTTTAAAGCGTTCCTTTCCACCAATCCATAAAAACAATCTCCAACGAAGGCTTCATTCAGTTCGAAGCATTTCAGCAGGCTGCCGGACCATCCTCCAATGCTTCTTGATACTATAGTGGCGTATTCAGCGCCAAGAACTCCTATGGCCTCGGAGTTGAGGACAAATCCTCCCTGAGAAGCCTCGGAAGACCACCCCCATAAACACTCTTTCTTTTTTTGTTCTGTGTCAAATCTTCCACAAGCTTCGACCATGTCCTTCGCGTACGTTTTCATGTTGCCGTTAAAAATAGTGTGGTTCCCGAAAGAGCGTCCGAACCTCCAATAGCAGAAAGCCTCCTCCTCTTCAGAAACCATAACATGATATATTCGATCTATTGAGAAATTAAAATTCCTGAACTGTTCTCCAGATATTTCTCCGGCCAGAAGCAAACAAGACAGCACAATCTGCGCAATCGCCGACGCGAATGTTTTTTTTAATGTGGCGTCAATCCCTATTGAGACCACTGCCGCTCCCGTCATAAAAAGAAATGGAACCAAATATATATGATATGTCGTGAATTCTCCCCCTGAAAACAAAACTACAGCCGCAAATATTGGAATCGGAAAAACACACAATATGTACAGCAATAATCTCTTACATTCCGGCATCTTTCTTCCCCTGCCCATCCTCCATATAACCCACAATATGAATACCATGATGAAATTCAAAACCGCAAGCCATAATTTGCCGTCGAATTGAACAAGCAAATACTCTGCCGCTTTGCTTGCGTATGAAACCCAATCTCTCGTCCAAGGCATTCTCCTGTCAAAAACGCCGATCAAATATGTCACGCTCATGGTTTTTGAGGTATAAAACAAGATTATCGCAGGTATCGCTCCCAAAATAAAAACAGCAAACCCTTTTATTGTGGTAAAAAGAGAAAATCTTGTTTTAGAGCCTTCCGCAGGCGTGTAAAATATGTATGTTAATATACAAAGACCGGTAAACATGACGCTCGATAAATTCAAAACAAGACCAAAACCGGCAACAAGCATCATCGCATAATAGTTAATAGGTTTTTTTGAAATATAGGCATG
>JAKQBV010000597.1 GCA_029573925.1 bacterium | reverse complement strand
CATACGCGGCGCAATCGTCAATGACATCCTCGCACACTCCGAAGTCATAATCCCAACTGCAACCGGGAGTTTGGTCGCATATTCCAGAATTCACATACTGAGAACATGCCCCGCCCATGCCCATCACGCACTGATCGACGTCCCACACACATCCCATCGTGTTTTCACAGTCAACATTGTTGAGAATGTCATAGCAGGAAATTTCGCCCTGAGCCTCGCCGCAGAAATCCATATTCCATTGACAGGCGGGGTCCATGTTGCATTCTTCGTATGTATGGCCGCCGCAATAGACCTGTCCGCTGTTTTCCAAACAAACCATTTCCGTAGGATCCCAGTAACATGTTTCAGTGTTCGACATACACACGCTCATGTCATACGAGCCGCACATGCCGCCGTCGAAATTACATCTGGACTTCGAGTCATCCCAGAAACAATTCGCGTCTGTTTCGCACATCCCGGGATCGCCATAAATTTCACAAGGGTCAAAAACTGAAACGCATTCCATCAATCCGAAATCGGGATTCGTGCCCTGCGGGCAAACACAGAAGCCCGGCATCATCGGGTCTTCAACCGTTCCGCCCGTGCACTCTGCCGAACAACCGTCGACGAACGGGTCCATGAACGGCGTGGCTCCGCCGCACACGCAATTGCCGTCGCTGAAAACCATTCCATCAGGACAATTGCTCGCGCATTGGCTGGTTTCATAATCCGGATATGAACCTTCAGGACATATACACAAACCCGGTATTTCGGGATCGTCGGCCGCCGTGCCGTCCGGGCAGCTTGCGACGCAGAGCTGTGTGAACGTATCCATGAAAGGCGTGGAGCCGCCGCATGCGCAGTTGCCATCGCTATACACCATGCCACCGGGGCAAATGCTCATGCATTCGCCTGCCGCCTGATCCGGATATGTCCCTTCAGGACACATGCACATTCCGGGCATTTCAGGATCGTCCGCCACCGAGCCGCCGGTACAACTTGTCTGACAATCATACGTGAACGGATCCATATAAGGAGCCGAGGGACCGCAGACGCAGCCGTTGGCTCCCGCAATCATTCCATCCGGGCACATCATTACGCATTGTTTCAAAGCAAAATCAGGACCGTAGCCCTGCGGGCAAACACACATTCCGGGCATCTCCGGAGTTGTCACCTGTCCGCCTGAGCAATTCGCAGAACAAGCGGCGGTAAACTGGTCCATCAAAGGAGCGTTCGGGCCGCAAACACATTCGCCGCCGGTCCCTATGATCATCCCTGCCGGGCAACTGCTCACGCATTGGCCGGTGTTCGTGTCGAGAGCCGTGCCCGGCCCGCAAACGCATGTCATGTTTTGTGTGTTTCCGATTTTAGGAGCCGGACATGTCGTGTGGCATGTTCCATAGAACTGATCAAGATACTGTCCGGTCAGGCATGTCACGGTAACGGTTGGACAATAGTTCGTGGCCGCTGTTCCGACTCTGCACGGACACGGATCCGACATATTCGGCGAGCCGTCTAGATCGCAGTCGGGATTGGTCATAAGGTCGCATCCCACAGCGTCCGTCCCTGCCGGGCAAAGCCTCTGGAACGTGCCTGATTCAGTCACCACTACGCCCGTTTCATTCACGCAGGGATTCGCGTCGTCCACGTTGATTATTCCGTCCGCATCGCAGTCTCTGCTAGCTATGGCAAAGTCGCATCCCGCGCCCGCCGTGCCGGTCGGACATATAGTGGCTGAAACGTTGGCAACGCATGTTCTGGTCGTAGGATTCAAAGATGTGCCGGTGGGGCACACGCATTGCTTCATAATAGGATCAATGACCTGTCCGCCCGAACAAGTGGCGAAACAACCATTTGATGAAATGTCATAATACAATCCGGTCTGGCACACGCATGCGCGAGTCGCAGGGTCGCCTGTCATCCCGGTAGGACACGCGGGCAGACAGTAACCTTCAGCGCCTAGGAATCCGGTGGCGCAGTAACATCTGCCTATTGACGAGTCCGCGACCTGTCCGCCTGTGCATGAACTTACGCAGCCGCCGACCGCAGTGTCGAAATACTGGTTGGCAGAGCACTGAGCGAAGCTTGCGACCATGCACGACTGCATCGTCTCGCTCCACATCGTGCCGGAAGGACATATACAGTTGCCTTCGGGGGTCTTTATCTGGCCGCCGACGCACACTGCCGCAGACGGGGTGACCGTCTGATAAGTTCTGGTTCCGGGGTTGTCCTCGGCTTTGCGCGGATCCGTGCCGGCCTGAACTTCCTGCAGGTCCGTATAATTATCTCCATCAGTATCCTTTTTATATGGGTCGGTTCCGAGAGCCATTTCCTGAGCGTTCAACAGACCGTCGCCGTCGCAGTCTCCATCGGGCAAGGCTTGAGCGTTGCAGCTCACTGCGCAAAGCGCGCTGTCGCGCCTGACCGGAGCCGATTCCCATTTGTTCGCGTTGCAATCTAGGCCGTTTCTGAGTCCGTCAAAATCGCAGTCCGCGTACTGGTCGGTCGGATCGCAAACGCACTTGAGGTCTTCGTCTATAAGGCCGTCGCCGTCGTTGTCGATTCCGTCGGGCGATTCCTCGTCCACACGTCCGTCGCGGTCGTCATCGATTCTATTGTCGCACTTCATTCCTATCTGTGCGGCTTTTTCGTTGGTCAGAGTGTCGCAGTATGCTTGGCTCAACCGGCTGTCGCATTTGGCTCCGATAGAAGGCGAGTCCTCGTCGATAAGCCCGTCGCCGTCGTTATCAAGCCCGTCGACCGGGTCCTCGTCGATTCTGCCGTCGCAGTCGTTGTCGATTCCGTCTCCGGCAACCATCGCGGTTCTCGTGCAAACAATTCCGCGAAGCACAATAGCGTTTTCGGCAGGGACAGACGCGGATATGTCGCCGATTCTAGCTCTCACGATGAGAGGATTGGCCGGGCCGCTGAAAATCGTCATTCTGGCCTGAGCGTAATAAGCGTTGGAAGCGCCTGACGAACCGGTCTGTCCGCTCGCTCTCGCTGCGGAAGAGCCGTCTTCCCTCGCCGCAGTTGCTCCTGCGATCGGCATCAGCGTTCTGCTTCCGAGAAATGTTCCGTTCCCGTCAGTGAACGTCACTGTGATAGCCCCTGAGAACGGGGTGGAGGATTTTGCGGTCGCTACCGCTTGAACTGAAGTCTGACCGTTCACCCACACGCCGCTCGGAACCAGCAACACGTCAACGTTCTGAATATTTACTCCCATCGCGGAAGCGTTAGCTGTCGCGCCGGAGTTGATAATCAATCTTGTCGTCTGTCCGAACTGGTCGTTTGCCACGAACTCTATCGGTTTGGTGCAATCCTGTTGATAGAATCCGTCCACGGCGAACGAGCCGTCCGCGCCGATTGTCGCTTTGGGATTGCCTTTAATAGATGTTCCGTTTACATAAACGTTGGTTCCGGGATCCGTCACGCCTGAAATAGGAACCCACGGACACTGCATAAAACCTTCTATCGGGTTTGATATTTCCAGTTTCGGAGGAGCGACTGCATCTATGGTCACTTTGGTTTCCGCTTTGCATGTGCCATCCGAGTTTGAACAAATGACTGAAACCGTTGTGTCTCCGGCCGACGCCAACGTGAATTCCGAGGTAAAAGCCCCGTTCGCGCCTGCCGTGACGGATGTGCCGCCAACAACGCAGGTCGCTCCGGCGATTGTCGAGCCTGAAACAGTGACCGTTCCCTTCGTCAAAGGATACGAGCCGCCGTCCTCGGGTTTGGACAACTCCGCGAAGCATTCTATCTCTTCTTCTTCGTCTTCAGCTTCTTCTTCATCCGATGTTGCCACGGCAACCGTGCCGATGGCTGTTTCAGAACCTGATGCGGCAGGAGGAGCTACGCATACGCCGCCTTCACCGCAGTTTTTGCTGCAACACTCGTCGCCGGCTTTGCAAGCCGAACCGTTAGGAATGCAGGCGATCGCAGTCTGGTCTGCCGCTTTCTCCGCGCAAACGCCGTCAGCGCAGTTTCCGCTGCAACAGTCTTTGCCCGTTGTGCAAGCTGCTTCGATAACGCGGCAGCCTCCGCTCTGCATGGCGGATTCTTCGCCTTCGCACTGTCCTTCGACGCACTTATTAGACATGCAGTCTTCGTCTACTTCGCAAGCGTTCATCTCTTCGTTGGAGACAGGAACCGGGGGAGCCGGAGGCTGATTCGGCTGAACAACGACCTGTGTGCCGGGAACCGCCATAACCGACTGTCCCTGTGATGTAACTTCTACCGCGCCCGTCCTTGTCGTGACGCTCGTGGTGTTCTCTGGCGTGTTCTCCATGTCAAATTCGGTTCCGCGAACGCCTGCCACCGCGGTCGGAGTGCTAATCGAGAACTCCGAACTCGGGTTGTGCAGTTTCTCAGCCTTCGCCTTGACTTTGCCGGTCATCAGATCGAGGTTCGATGTGACCGTTTTTGTCCTCGGATCAATGTCGATATCCTTGATCGTGAAGTTCGTAAACGGGTTGATCTTCAACGTGTTTGAAGAGCTCCACTTAACCGTGGCGGATGACTTCGCGCCCGTTTTTATTTGCGTCCCGCTTGGCAGGGCCATGTTAACCGTGCCGGGCTGCCATGAGCCTCCGGGCAACATGATCTGCACGTCGCCTGTGACGCTCTGCAACGACGCCGTCACCGGCAACGCTCGCAGATGCGCGGCATAAATCGCCACCGCGAAGATAAAAAGAATCATTACTGGGATTAGCCGAAACGACCTTTTACACATGGAACGACCCCCGCTGATTAAGTTTTTCGAATAAATAAATATAACAGTGGAAATTAATTGTGGTGATGCTATGTAACATAAGACTTTGTGCCATATTGTCGTTATACTAACAAAACAATTTTACCATAGTCACTTCTTTTGTGGAAGAGTATTTTTTACTGATTACTCTATCAAGATGTTATGTCCTAGCCCTTCTCAATTTAAAAAAACCACAAAAAACCTATTACATTATCAATCTTTTTTCAT
>JAKQBV010000595.1 GCA_029573925.1 bacterium | reverse complement strand
GCGGACAAGGGCGGCGGGGCGGTCGAGGAGTCGGACATCCCGGCGGAGTTGGCCGACGAAGCCGCAGAGTACAGGGAAAAGCTGGTGGAGTCCGCCGCCGAGCAGAGCGACGAGCTGATGGAGAAGTATCTGGACAGCGGCGAGTTGACTCCGGACGAGGTTGAGAAGGGGTTGCGCGGCGGGGCGGCGGCGGGCAAGATTTGCCCGGTTTTCGCCGGGTCGTCAACGCTCAACATAGGCGTGTCGAACCTGATGAGCTATCTGGCCGAGCTGACGGCAGGCCCGGAGAGCGCGGCGAGTTTCGAGGCAAAAGACACGGACGGCAATCCGGTGACGGTCGCCATCAGCCCGAAGGAGCAGTTCGCGGGGATAGTGTTCAAGACAATGGTGGACCAGTACGCTGGCAAGATAAGCGTGTTCAAGGTGCTGACGGGAACGCTGAAGCCGGAGACGCCGATAACGCTGCCGAGGGTGAACCGGAAGGCTCGCGTGGGCAACCTGTTCCTTGTGAACGGCAAGACGCAGACTCCGACGGACAAGGCGGAGCCGGGCGACATAGTGTGTGTTGTGAAAGTTGACGACCTTCTGACGGGGGAGACTCTGTGCGACCCCGCCAGACCTATAATATTCGAGCTTCCCGCGATTCCGGAGCCGGTCATAGCTCTGGCCGTCGTGCCGAAGGAGAGAGGCGAGGAAGACAAGCTGAGCCGCGGCCTCGGAAGCATTCTTGAAGAGGACCCGCTGTTGAAGACCCGCCGGGACGAGCAGACGAAGCAGCTTACGGTGTGCGGCTCCGGGCAGATACATCTGGACTCGGTGGTGAGCAGGCTGCGCAGGCGTTTCCAAGTGAACGTGGACGTGGCTCCGCCGGAGATTCCATACAGGGAAACGGTGACCAAGTCGGCTAAGTACGTGGAGTACACGCACAAGAAGCAGACGGGCGGGGCGGGGCAGTTCGCCCGCGTGTTCATCGACCTAGAGCCGGTTCCGCGCGGCGAGGGCTACGAGTTTGCGGACAAGATTTTCGGCGGGGTGATAGACCAGAATTTCCGTCCGTCGGTGGACAAGGGCGTGAGGGCAAAGATGGCCGAAGGAATCCTCGCCGGGTATCCGGTGGTGGACGTCCGGGTGTCGCTGGTGGACGGCAAGACGCACCCGGTGGACAGCAAGGACATAGCGTTTCAGGTGGCAGGCCGGGAAGTGTTCAAGAAAGCGGCCATGATGTGCAACCCAATCCTGCTGGAGCCGGTGATGTCGGTGGAAATAGAAGCTCCCGACGAGTGCATGGGAGACGTGATAGGCGACATCAACAGCCGCAGGGGCCGTGTGAACAGCACCGAACAGGCCGCCGGAGCGACCATAATCAAGGCGCAGGTTCCGTTGGCGGAGATGCTCAGGTACGCCCCCGACCTCGACGCGATGACTTCAGGGCGCGGCACGTACACCATGGAGCTGGGCCATTACGAGGAAGTGCCGAAGAGGGTCGCCGACGAGATCGTCGCCAAGTATAATAAACAGAGGCAGGACGCGGAATAAGCCCGCATCGAAAAATGCGGAATAAGGATTTCTGTCGCGCCCGGAGCTGTTTGGCTGTATAATGTAGCCGGACAATATGAAAACAAAAGTAGTTTTTTTGATAATGCTGATAGTGGCGGCTCTGACGCCGGGGGCGGCGCGCGCTCAGATTGCAACCGCCGAACTGGCCTCGCTAGCCATCAAACAGAATCAAGACGTCCTCAAGATAAAAATGTCGCAGCCGCGCACGCCGACCGTCAGCAGGTTCGGCGCGAGGAACAGAATCGCGTTCACATTCGAGGACTCCGCCGCGATGTCGTCCCTGAAATCTCTGGCGGGCAAATCGAGGGGAAGCTGCGTCGAGAAATACGAGATACAGATGTTCATGAGGGGGGCTGCGACGATTCCCGGAGGCGGAGTATACGCTCCGGCGGCGCGCCCGACTCTGATACTCATCGCTTACGTCGAGAACGATGTGGACGCCGAAGTGTCTGTCGATTACGACGAGGTGACGATACAGTTTTTCCGAATCGGAGCCGAGCCGGCGCAGAACCGCCCGTTGCCGTTCATATCCATTGACGAATTCGGTTTTTCCAGAGAAGGCGCGCACGAGGTTATCTCCATCTTCACTTCCGCTCCCATCACGCCTTCGATATTCGAGGCGTTCAAGCCGCGCCGCCTTATGCTGACGTTCGACAGCGCGACAATGACGGACCGGGCTAGGAACCAGATGAAGAGCTACATGCAGACTCCGAAACTGGCGCGCGCAGAGGCGTTCGACATCGCCGCGCTGCCGAAACCGTATGATTCGGCTGCTCCGGGCCGCGAGTTCCATTTCGTCGGATACCCGCCCCCGCTGCGCTCGGACGATTTCAGCATGTTCGAAACCGGATATCAGTCCAACTCGGCGGCTGTTTCTTTCTTCCTCGAAAAAGACGTGGACTACGCGATAACCCGCAAGGGCGGGCGCGTGTTGGAGATAATTTTCACCAAGCCGCCGAAGGCCGAGTCGGACGCCTGTCTCGCGATTCCTTCCGCAGACAATGACTACGCCCGCCCCGGCGCCCTGCCGGAAATTTATCCGGTCGAAGACGAAGAGGGCCGCAAGTTCAACGTCCCTCTCGACTGACCGCTCCTTTTTTGACACCTCGAATCCTTTTTGTTAAACTTTCTCGAATTCGCTGAGAGGAATAGCGCATGGTTAAAAATGACGAATGGATAATTAAGACGGCGACGGACAAACGGATGATTGAGCCGTTCGAGCCGGGACAGGTCCGCGACGGCGTCATCTCATACGGCGTGTCGTCGTACGGCTACGACATGAGGCTGTCGGACGTGTTCATGGCTCCCGTGTTCGACGGTCGCTCGGAGCTTGACCCCAAGAACCGGGACAGCGTCAGGTTCGAGGAAGTGACGACGAGTTGTTTCGCATTGCAACCGGGCTGTTACGTTCTGGGCCGAAGCGTGGAATACTTCCGCATCCCGCGCGACGTGCTGACGTTGTGTTCGGGCAAGTCCACGTACGCTAGGTGCGGCGTGTTGATAAACGTCACGCCCTTTGAGCCTGAGTGGGAGGGGCATGTGACAATCAGCGTGGCGAACACGGCTCCGGTCCCAGTGCGGCTGTACGCGGGCGAGGGCATCGCGCAGGTGGTGTTTCTGGGAGCGGAGAAGGAATGCCGGACGTCGTACGCGGACAGGCAGGGGAAATATCAGGCGCAGCAGGGAATCGAACGGGCGAAGTTATGACGCGCGAGGCGCGCGCCTTTATAATGAACGAATAGAGCACAAGGAGAGAATGGGATGAAAATCAAAGCCGTAGCGGGGGACATAGCGGGACACAAATGCGAGGCGCTGATTGTCAATTTGTTTGAAGGGGTGAAAAAGCCGGGCGGGGCGACCGGGGCGGTCGATTCCGCGCTGGGCGGGGCTATAGCCAAACTTATCGCGCGCGGGGAGTTCGTCGGGAAGAAGGGCGAGACTGCCTCGCTGCCCGGAGGAGGGAAGCTGGCGGCCGGGCGCGTTATAGTGGTCGGGCTGGGCAAAAAGGAGAAGTTCGACGCGGAAGCGGCGCGGGCGGCGGCGGCGGCGGGCATGGTCCGCGCGCGCTCGATGAAAGTCCGCGGCGTCGGAGCCGCGCTCACGGGCGCCGGGTCCGGAGGGCTTGACCCGGAGACGGCGGCATGCTCGTTCGCCGAAGGCGCCATCCTCGGCCTCTACAAATTCGACAAATATAAAACCAAGGACGCAAAAGACAAAACCTCGGAAGTCGGGATTTCCGAGTTGGCGATAGTGACGAACGACGCGGCGGCGGCGCGCGCGGCGGGCAAAGGGATTAAACTGGGCGAGATTCTTGCGAACGCCGCCAACGCGGCGCGAGACCTCGTCAACGAGCCGCCGAACGTGATGAACCCGGCTGAGCTTGCTTCTCGCGCCCGCGCGATGGCGAGGAAGCGCGGACTCAAGACAACCGTGTTCGGAAAGAAGGACATCGAGAGGATGAAAATGGGCGCGTTGCTGGCTGTCAACCAAGGCTCGGTCAACCCGCCCGCGTTCATCGTCATTGAATACAAAGGCGACCCGAAATCGAAAAAGACCGCGGCGTTCATCGGCAAGGGCATCACGTTCGACTCCGGCGGGCTGTCCCTCAAACCGCCCAACTCGATGGAGGACATGAAGTCCGATATGTCGGGCGCGGCGGCGGCGATAGAGGCGATGGATGCCATATCGCAACTTGCCCCCAAGATTAATATAACCGCGATAATTCCCGCGACGGAAAACATGCCGGACGGCGGCGCGGTAAGGGTGGGCGACATCGTGCGCGCGATGAACGGGCGCGCCATCGAGATTCTCAACACGGACGCCGAGGGCAGGCTTATTCTTGCGGACGCGATATGCTACGCGGTGAGCAAAGGGATGTCGCCGATTGTGGATTTGGCGACGCTGACCGGGGCGTGCGTTGTCGCGCTGGGGAGCGTCAGGGCCGGACTGTTCTCGACAGACGACAAGCTGGCGGCCAAAGTGGAGGCGGCAGCGGAACTGGCTGGCGAACGCGTCTGGCGCATGCCCACAGACGACGACTACAAAGAGTTCATCAAGAGCGACATAGCGGACATTAAGAACGTCGGCAACAGGTACGCCGGAGCGACCACCGGCTCGCTGTTCCTCGAATATTTCACGGACGGAACGCCGTGGGCGCACTTGGACATCGCCGGAACGGCGTACATGGACAAGAAGACGGGCTACTACGTCAAAGGCGGAACGGGGACGGGGGTCAGGACGCTGGTCCGGCTGGCGCTCGACATGGCGCGCGGATGACGGCGACCGGGGGAAAGACGGGGCGCGGAGGATGGGGCGCATGAAATCAGGCTCGCCCGGCGGCGCGGACCCGGCTAGCCCGCCCTTCCTCAAATGGTCTCTCAAAGACCGGCCCGACCCTCTGCGAAAAATTCTCATGGGCGCCTACATGGGCCGCGCCATCGACGTCATCGACTTCTACGAATTCCTCGCGCGAACCGTCAGAATACCGCTAATCGGCAAATATTTCTTCAAACCCATCATCAACCTTTACGGGGCGAAATATCACTCCGGCAGGGCGACGCCGCTCAGGGACGTTCTGCCGTTGCTGGCCGAGGCGAAATCGCTGGCGGTTTCCGAGTGCTCGTGCCGGGCGCGGATGGGGGCCTGTTCACATTCGACCCGCACATGCCTGAAGATTAACACCGGCGCGGAGGTAGAGGAACGAAAGGGGCAACTCAAGAGCGAAAGAATCGATGCCGCAGAGGCCGCACGCATCGTCTCTCAGGCGTTCGACGACGGCCTGATGCTTCAGGTCGAGTGGTGCATCGAGCCTTACACTTACTGCGTTTGCTGCTGCTGCGAGTGCTGCTGCGTGACGCGGCGGCTGCGGTTCGACAGCGGTATCGAGAGCGGGGTGTCCCCGAGCGAATACTTGGCGGAGATAGACGCGGCGGCCTGCTCGCGCTGCGGAGCGTGCGAACGTCTTTGTCCGGGCCGCGCGATAACGATACCGCAACTCGGAGCCGGCGGCCCGACCGTGCGCGAAAAAGACTGCGTAGGCTGCGGGCTGTGCGAACACCACTGCCCGACGGGGGCGATTTCGTTGCGCTCCGTCCGTCCGCCCGCCGTCGCGCGCGACCGCGGCTGGTTCCACCACTTCATCATTTACCTCTCATGTTATCTCGTTCTGGCCCCGCACTTCTACGTCTACCTTTTCCTCAAAGGCGGCCCCAGCGACCGCTCCCGCCCCCTCGACTGGTGACAATCTCCGCGCGCGATGCAATGTTATGTAATAGCAACGAAGCAGCATTAACAATGTTTTCTGCGGGTTGGCGGGGAAACCATTTTTTGCAAAAATAGGTTTCCCCGCGCCCCTTCCAAAAAAATTCTCGGACGCCGATTTTGCTGAACTTCGTTCATCGCAAAATCGGCTCTTTTTATTTGCAAAAACGCATATAGACGGGAATAAACCATTCTTTGATAATTAATCGACAAGCGTGAAAGATTTGGGAAAGGGGTTTGGGGACAACCCTTTTCAAAGGGTTTCCCACAACCGCCGCAGGCGGCCGCGTCATTACTCGTATTGCTACTTGTCAATAACGCGCATCGCGTTCATTTAATTTCCGAAAGGAAGAAGCGGTCGCGGGAGAGCATGGCGGGGGCGGCGGCGACGGCGATTCCGGCGAAGACCTGCCGGGCGCGTTTTGCGGACATGCCGAGGTCCGGGTTTTCTCCTATGGCTTTCTGGACGAGTTGTATCAGGGGGAGCGGGGTAGGGGCCCACGGGGCGAAGTTTCGAATGCCGGCCAGCGTCAGCAGGCATCCGTTGCAGTAGCAGACGGTGGCGTCGGAGCGCGGCACGGCTGACTCTAGGGCTCTGCGAAATCCGGCGCGGGCGAGGTCTATCATCGCGTATCTGGAACACCCGGCGGCCACGCCGCAACAGCCGGACTCTTTTTTCGTCAGCTTCATCTCGACCACCTTCGCGCCGAGTCTTTTCAGCAGCGCGCGCGGCGAGTCGTACATCCGCTCGTCCATCGTTTTCAGGTGGCACGAGTCCTGAACGGACACCGTCATGTTGAGAGGCGCGCGGACTTCCAGTTCTCCGGAGTCGAATTTTTCGGCGAACCAGTCGGTTATGAGAACGGCCTCGAAGTCGAACTTCACGCCGAATTCTTTAGGATAGATGTTCGAGAGCATGTTCATGCAGGCGGCGCAGGGGAAGACGATTCTGCGCGCGTTGAGGCCGCTGAAGACGCGTCGCATCTTGAGAGCGGACTGTCTCGCTGCATCAAACAGGCCCATGCGGTAGAACATCTCGCCGCAGCAGTAATCGAAAGAGCCGAAAGCGGGCAGGCTGTCGAACACGCGCGATTGGAGGGTTTCGGCGATGACGAGCGTGTTGCAGCCTGTGAACAGGACTTCGTCGGCGTCTGGCGGGGTCTTAATTTTTTCCAAGATGGATTTCTGCGCGCGCGATTGCGGGACGGACGTGCGGAAATTGGGGAACTCGGTTGGAATGAGGTTGCGCGCTTTTTCCGGCAGACCTTTTTCGGCGTATCTCTCGCCCCAGCGAGTCCGGATAAGGGAATAGGGCCGGCAGCCGTTCGGGCATGCCGGGTCGCACGACCAACAGCCCGCGCACAAGTCGAGAACAACAGAGGGGCGGCCTTCCTTGAGGTTGCGCATCTCCGCCGCCGCGCGTTTGGGGGTCAGGCTCATGTATGAGCATTTCGACAGGCATTCTCCGCAGGTTTCGCACTTTGAGAAGTCGAAAACTTCGGAAGGGTCGTTGTAGGTTTTGTCCGTCATGCCGCGCGCTCCGGGAGAAACCGCGCGGCAACAGCGCCCGCGCGTCTCCATTTTGATTTTTTCAATATTAACGTAAAAGGGTCATGCTCGGTATAATATTTCTATTAATGTGGCGAGGGCCGCGAAACAACGCGGCCTGTGTTTGCGCGCGCGCATGAGCGGATAACGGCGCGCGGCGCGGGCGACGGCTCGACTATGAAGAAAAAAAAGTCGCTTAAAAAGAAACTATTCGCGTTCGCCGCGTATGCGGCGCTGGCTTTTGCTTTGTCGTGGGCTGTCGGGATATACGCGTTGAGCCGGATGGAAGTTCCCGTCCACGCGGTGAAGGAGATCGAGACGCGCCTTTCGGGCGTGCTGAAATCCCCGTTGGCCATCGGCAAAGTCAGGATAAATTATTTCGGGCAGATAGTGATAGACGGAGCGAGGCTGGGTTCCGAGGAAGACCCGATGGTTTCCATCGAGAAGATAACCGCGACGCTGAGCCTTGCGCGGCTGCTGAAGGACAAGGGCAGCCCGGCCAACATCGTGCGAAAAGTGTCGCTCGAATCGCCCCGGATATGCATACGGAGGCTCGACGACGGATCATTCAACTTCGACGCGCTGATATCCGGCGGCGGCGGGGGCGCGGAAGCGGCCATGCCGGATTTCCCGATAATAATCAGAAACGGATTTCTGGAGTTTACGGACGCGTTCGACGAGGCTCCGTTGCCAGTGCGCGCCGCCGCGCTCATGGACTTCGAGGGAACAGTGGAGTTGAGAGGCGAGCGGGTTATCGCCATAAAGATACGTTCCACCGACGCGAGCCTCGCGGACGCGCTGGAGGCGGAATTCGAGTTCGACCTGCGGGCTGGGTGGCGGCTGGACACGAAGCTGACCGGAGCGCCGCTGGCGATGGTCGCGGAAATCGCGGGGCTGAAGGGCGCGCGGGTCGGAGGCAATGCGGACGTCCTGACGTTCCGCGCGACGTCGACATACACCACAGTCGGGAATCCGCCCCGTTACTCTTGGGGCGGAGAGATCGAGGTGTCGGACGCGTGGCTGACCACCGCGGACGGCGCGCATGAAATAACCGACATAAGAGGCAGGGCGACATATTCGGAGACGGCGGCGGCAATAGAGCGGGCCGGGTTCTCGATGCACGGAGGGGAGTTCAGGGCGACCGGCGCGGCGTTGCTTGGCGGCAACCTTGAATTCAACGGCAGGGCGAGTTTCAAGGGGGTTTCGCTTGGGATGGCGGCTGCGGCTTTATCCGTTCCGGCGGGCCACATCCCGGCGGGGCGGGCGGACGGGTTCGCCTATCTAAAGCTCGGGGGCGGCGCTCCGGCGGTCTCCGCGTGGGCGGCGGCGACGGGCGTCGAGTATCGCGGACTTTCATTCGACAGTCTGGAAGGCCAGTTGGCGTACGACGGCGAAAGAGCGGAATACGGATTTGACGCGAGCGGTCCAAGCGGGTCGCTGGAGGCGCGCGGAACCGCGGTCATAGTTCCCGGCGGCGTTCCGACAGTGAATGCGGCCGTCGAGTTCTCAGGATTCGAGCTGGCGGAAGCGTTGGCGGCGGCGGAAATCGACCCCGGCATACCCGCGAGCGGTTTGCTGGAAGGCGAACTGTTCATAGGCGGCGGGATTTCCGCCAAGCGGCTGCCTGACGCGTTCGGCACGGCGAGGGGCGCGGACATGAGGATAGCGGATGCGAGCGGGGTGTCCGCCACGTTGAGTTTCAGGCATTCGGCGGGCGTTTTCACAATCGAGAACCTCGTGGCGGAAGCGGAAGACGAGTTGCTGATTGCCGACGGGACAATAGGCGCGGACGGCGCGCTGGACATATCGGTCGACGCGGCGGTGGCTAGAGTGGCCACGGCGCTGGCGCTCGCCAGACGCGAGGACATTCCCGGCGCAGGCGCGATAAAGCTTTCAGGAGCCGTCGGAGGCTCTATTTCAGCTCCCACATTCCGGGGTTCCGTCGAGGGCCGCGACATAATGGTCAGCGACATGGCCGCCGACAGAGTGACTGGCGGCGTGGCGTACTCGGCTGACGTGGTCAGGCTTTCCGAACTAAAAATCCACACAGGAAAGAACGTTCAGGTGGTTGACGGCAGCTTGGACTTGGCGCAAAGGACGGCGAACCTCGAAGTGAGGATGCGAGACGCGTCCGTAGCCGGGCTGGCCGGGCTGGCGGCGGACACCTTCCGCTCCGATTTCGAGCCGCCCGCGGACCTAGACGGCTTCATTGACGTCGACGCGCTCGTTTCCGGCTCTTTCGACTATCCCGTGATTTCGGTAAAGGTGTCAGCGCGGGACATCGTGGCGTACGGCGAGAAGATAGACCGCGTTGCCGTCTGGATGGAATACGACAGGTTCCTGCGGATAGTCGAGGGGTCCACTGTGTCTGCGTTCGGTGGCGAGACGAAGGTTTCGGGGCTGCTGGACCCCGACGCCATAGACCTGATGTTCGAGGCGTCCGGGATTCAGGCTGAAAAGATATCTCGGGGCAAGGACTTCGGCGTTTCCGGCAAGATAAAAGGTTTCTGTTCAGTCACAGGCTCTTTCAGGTCGCCTCTGGCGAGGATGAGCTTTTCGTCCGCCGGACTGGACATCCTCGGCTCGCGGTTCAAGTTGGAGAGCGCGGGTGTGGAACTGAGGCAGTCGAGCAGGGTGACGATAGACGGAGTGGAACTGTCGCGCGGCTCGGAGAGGTACAGGATAGACGCGACTTACGAAGCCGAGACAGGCGGGCTGGACATGACGGCGACGCTGGCGGGAGCCGAGTTGAGGACGCTTGCGGATATGTTCGAGGGGGCGGCGAGGCTGGAGGCGTACTCCGGAGGACAAAACGCGACCCTGCGCATCGACCTGCCCGGAGGAATGTCAGGCGCTATAGATGGCAGCGTCCGCGTGTTCTCCGCCGCTGACGAACTTGCCGGGGCCATCGACCTGTCGGGCGAAGGGCTTGCTCTCGGCGTGTATCCGATAGACGAAATGGAATTCTCAGGCGGCTTCATCGGCAAATCCATAGAGATACGGAAGTTCGAAGCGCAGAACGAGCTGGCTCTAGTGGAGGCGAACGGCAAGCTCAACCTTGAACGCGCGGAGTCGTCGCTGCTCAAAGTGAGCGCCACCGGCATCGAGCTTAAGCGGCTGTCCGACTCCGGCGTGGTGTCAGCGCCAGTCAGCGGGATGCTCGACCTCGACATAGACATCGTTTCGGAGTCCGGCAGGCAGAAGATGGAAGGCTCGCTGTACGTCTCCGAGCCGTCAGCGCTGGGAGTCAGGATGGACAGGATGAGGGGGCAGTTCGAGTTCGACGGGAAGGCCCTTTCGCTGAAGAACCTGCAGGCGCAACGCGGCTCGGACCTGCTGGCGATATTCGCAGTGTTGCCGGTCAGCAAAGACTACGGCGACAGGTTCTCGATGTCGCTGAACTCCGCGGGGATGGACCTCTCGCCGCTGAACCCGCTGCTGGGCGGGGACATAACGGTGACGGGCCGCGCGGCGGTCGAGAACGTGCGCGTCTCCGGCGGGCTTGAGAACCCGTCCTTTTCAGGCGCGGTCAGGCTGCTTAACGCGGGCCTGTCGGCTTCGGTTCTCAAACCCGCGCTTTCGGCCATAAACGGCTCGCTCGTATTCTCGAAGGACTCTTTGCGCTCGCAGGATTTGCGAGGAATGATGGGCGACCGCGCCGTGACCGCCGCGCTCAGCGCCAAATTCAAAGGCTTATCCGTCGAGACCGCCGCGCTCGATATCGGAGATATCGAAAATCTGAACGTGGAATATTCGAACATATACAAAGGGCGCGCGACCCTGACGGGAATAGCGCTGAGGTACTCTCCCGGCAGGCTGGATGTCGGAGGCAGGGAAGGAGCGACGCCTACGCTCAAGGCTCACAACGGCTCGTTCATGATACCGAGTTTCAGCGCGGGCGGCGCTCCGGCCAAACCCGCGCTAGCCGTCCATTTCGGCCCGCAGCCGCTTAACATCGTCGTTGGCGACGGCTTCCAAGCGCTGAGCGCGTGGAGGAACATGCGGCTCACTCCGACCGGACGCGTTCAGGTGTCCGGCAGCATTGACAAGCCGCAACTTAAAGGATGGCTTTCCGCCACGCGCGGCCACATCGGATTCTACACCACCACTTTCAGAACGACCGAGACGATAATCGGGTTCAACACAATCGAGGGCGTCGGGGTGGTTCCGATATTCTATACCGAGGCGGTGGCGAACGCGCAGGGCACGGAGATAACGATGCGCGTGTCCGGCCCGATGGTGGACATCGCGCTGTATCCGGCGTATCAGGAACTGTGCGGGACTGCGGGAGGAGACGCCGGGGTCGGCGCCGCCGACGCCATAGGCGCTCCGACAATAGCCATGGGCGACGCGGGCGACATCGTCGTCCCGGTGTGTCCGCGCGCGAGGTTCGAGGCGTATGAGGACAACGACATAGCGGGCCGCCCGCTGACCGAGGAGCAGATACTCATGCGGCTCGGCATGGTGGACGCCCTATCCGGCGACCGCTCCGCCGCCGACGCGCTTGAAACCCTCGCCGTCGGCGCTGTTTCCCCATTTGTCGGCTCCGTCATCGAAAGGGGCGTAAACCTTGAAAACTTTACAATTAACCTTGACCCTAACAAAGATGTGCTTGTAAAATTGGAAAAACGTCTCGCGGACAGTGTTTCCATCCGTTATGAAAGACTGTTCTCAGAAGACGAAACAGAACTATTAGAACTGCGGTACGAATTCAGGAAACGCAGCTTCCTGAAGTGGGGGATAGATCAGGATAGCGAAACCGACTACCAAGTCGAGTATCGACTTAGGTTTTGATGGAGAGCCATGATTGAAGCGTATCTAAACGAGCTCTCCAAGGTTCGGTGTCTTGAGCCTAACGAGGAAGCCGAACTTTGGAAGCAGTACAAGAGCCACGGAAGCGTCGCCGCTCGAGCAAAGATAATCGAAAGCTATCAACCCCTTGTCTATAAGATTGTCTCCGGAGCCAAGGCCGGGCCGGACGTTATGCTTGATCTTATGCAAGAGGGGACGGTCGGCCTCATCGAGGCCGTCGAACGGTTCGACCCGGACAAACAGATAAGGTTCACCACCTACGCGCCTTTCCGCATCCGGGGCCGCGTCATCAACTATCTCGACAAGAACAAGAATAAGGACATCGCGCTCGACGGCGGCGCCCAAGCCATGCAGGAACTCCTCGGCATGGCCAGCATGTTCGCCGACCCCACGAACACCGTCAAAAACGTCGAAAAACTCGCCGAAGACGAGATGCTCCTCAATGTAGTTCTCAAAAGCCTTTCTCGTCTCACCGAGAAAGAAAAACAAGTGGTCATCGGCATTTATATCGAAGACAAAAAAGCCACCGATCTGGCAAAAGAACTCGGCATCAGCAATTCGTACCTGAGCAGGCTTCAGAAAAAAGGCATCCGCCGCTTGCGAGGCATGCTTACAAGGGTTATGAAAGAGATGAAATGAGGCGAAAAAGGCGGATATCGCGAGATATCGGGAATGATATGGATGCATATTCCGCCAACCGTCCGCATTCGCCCGAACTGCAAGGTTATTTTTGATTTATTTAGCTGATATTAGTTATAAAAGCAGAACTACTATTAGAAGAGCAGTAAACGGGGGAACGGAAATGAACCACCAAGACGTCGACACCGACAAAATTCTTAAACACATCGAGTACACGAAACACTGGCTCGATAAGGCGAACAAGAATTACGAGGAAAAAAGCTTCGCCAACGGCGGCGTGACCTTAAACTTGG
>JAKQBV010000563.1 GCA_029573925.1 bacterium | reverse complement strand
CTGAAAAACCATCCCCATCTTCTTTCGCACCTCGTTCATCTTGGTTTCTGAAAGGTCGTCCACCCTCTCCCCGTCGATGAATATTTGCCCCGATGTCGCGTTGATAAGTTTCATCAGGGCGCGAAGCAGAGTGCTTTTGCCGCAGCCGCTTCCGCCCATGAGCGTGACTATCTCGCCGGCGGCCGCGTGAAAATTCACTCCGTCGAGCACCGTCTTCGGCCCGAATTTCACGACTAGGTCTTTTGTCTCAATCATAACTCTTAGCAACTCCGCCTGCGCCGCGCGCGGGCTGCCCGCATTTTGCCGATGCGGGTTAAAACAGAAGCACGGTCAGCGCGTAGTTCAGCGCGAAGATGCTCACGATGGAGGCGACCACGGCGTTAGTCGTCGCCTTGCCGACGCCCGAAGCGCCGCCTTCAGTGTGCATGCCCTCAACGCATCCTATCAGCGCGATCGTTATCGCAAAAAGCCCGCTTTTCAGCATCGCGGCGGACACGTCCCGCTGCTCCACCAGCCTAGGTATATAGCTGTAGAAAACTTCCCAGTTCACGCCGTAAACCTGATGCGCGACCATATAAGCGGCCATAATCCCCGTCAATCCGGCTATCACCGTTGCCACCGGAATCATTATCATCAGCGCGAGCATCCTCGGAGCCACAAGATACTGGATCGGGTTCACCGCAAGCGACCTGAGCGCGTCTATCTGCTCGGTCACTTTCATCGAGCCGAGTTCGGACGCGATGGAGGAGCCTACTCTGCCCGCCATAACCACAGCCGTCAGCACAGGCGCAAGCTCGCGCACCATCACGAACGCTATCCCGCCTCCGATGAACTGCGTGGTGCCGAACCTAACGGCCTGCTCGGTGACCTGCACGGAAAGTATCATCCCGGTGAATCCCACGACAAGAAGAGTTATCGGAATGGAGTTGATTCCGAGATTGGACATGTGAAAAATCGTCATGCGGAAATCAACTGACAATCGCGCGAAGTATGATAGGGCCGTCGCCAGCATGGCAGCCAGTTTGCCGACATACTCCACCGCCGACACAATCGGGTGAAACGCGGTTTTTCCCATTCTTCCCCCGCCTGTCAGAAAGCCGCGCGATCGTTGAAAAACTCGCGGAACTTGCTGAAATCGTTGACTATCCTGCCCACTCCCCGTATGGCGGTAAGTTCAGGCTCTTTGGACATATTGACCTTGACCTGAAACCGGCTTTGAAAATAATCCGCAAGCCCTTTCAACAGGCTGCCGCCTCCGGTGAGGATAACGCCTCTGAAAAAAATATCTTCGTAAAGCTCAGGCGGAGTCTCTTCGAGCGCCGCCTGAAGCCCGTCCGCCAGAGGTTTCAATCCTTTGTAAAGCATCGAGGCCAAATCGACATGAGGTATCTCTATCTCCTGCAGGCCGGAGCCGCCCTCGGTGTCCATCCGCCTGATGTAAATTTTCTCCCCTTTGCGGGGCTGAAGCCCTACTTTTATCTTCGCCTGAGCGGCTTCTTCTCGCGAAGACGCCGTGCCGAGGTTCACTTCTATGAGCCTCTGAACCATAGCCGTCAGGTCGTCGCCGCCGAATTCGAGCGTGCGGCCCACTATGATTTCGTTCGACGCGATTACGGAGATGTCCGTCACCCCCGCCCCGATGTCCACAATCAGACTTCCGCGCGGGTCGTTCATATTGCCCGTGATGGCGACGTATGAGGCCAGATTGCAGGGCACTAAATAAATTTTTCCCGCTCCCGCCTCCCGCGCGGCGTCGCAAAGCGCGCGCTCGTGTACCGAACTTATTTTTATCGGAACCGCCGCCGCCACCATCGGCCTGAGCGCCATCGGCGATTTCATAGCCTGCGAAAACACCTTCCTGAGCATGAACCGTGTGGCCGCGTAATCGGCTATCACCCCTCGCGCCACAGGGCGTATCATCTCCGACCCGGCCCCAAGCTTGCCTGCCCGCTCGGAAGCGCTCCGCCCTGTGTACAAAACCCGCTTGCTGCGGGTGTCCACTACCATTGCGGTCGGCTCGCTGTACGTAATTTTATTGCCAGACACAAGCGACGTCTTGCTCGTGCCGAGGTCCAGCCCGAGCCGCGGCGCTATAAAAGGGATCATCCTTCAGCCCCCGCGCTGAATCCGTGACGCTCCGGCGTCCGGACTATACATATACTAATATCCATAATAGTTGTTCATTATTTGCTTCGGACATTTCAAATCGACAATATCGCCGCGACGTCCTTTCTCATTTTGACCATATTGGAATAATGTCAGCTAACTGTTTCTTTCCTTGAAAATTCCGTCATCGAAACCTTGAATCCGGGAATCCGATTCCGCCATGTCCAGCCGCTTGGCCGCCAAACGCGCAAAACCTGCATCCAGTTCAACCCCGCAGAAGTCCCGTCCGAGCTTCTTTGCCGCCACCGCAGTCGTCCCCGACCCCAGAAACGGGTCGAAAACCATCGCCCCCGGACTCGAACTCGCCAATATTATTTTCGCCAGCATCTTTTCCGGCTTTTGTGTCGGATGACATGTGTTTTCCGGCATCGACCAGAACGGGACTGTCAGATCGCTCCAAAGGTTGGAAGGATGAGTGAGCCTGAACCTGCCTGATGCGTCCTCCGACCAATCCTTCGGCGCTCCATTCTCCGTGTAGGGCGCGAGCGTGCGTCTTTTCACTTTTACCGCGTTCACATCGAAGTAATACTCCTCGCCGACCGTGCAGAACCAGATGTCCTCATGGCAGTTTTTCCAATTGTTTTTCGCGCCCCGCCCCTTTTCCCGCTCCCATGTGATACGGTTTCTTACGATGAAAAACTTTTCAAGCGACCGTTGCGCCGCCGCAGACGATTTCCAGTCCGAACAAACATATATCGAGGCGTTTTTCTTCAGCAAGCGCGCCAGCGGAGCAAGCCATGACTCCATCCAACCAGCATACTCGTCATCGGCCCGCCTCTTGAACGCCGCCGCGTTGAACGTCTTGTTCATATTGTACGGCGGGTCCACGAAACACAAATCCGCGAATTCTTCAGGCAGAAGAGGCAGAGCGTCGAAAACATCCATGTTAAAAACCCGCCCGCGCGCGTCTTCAACCGTCGCCGGCGCGTCGATGCGCGCGAGCTTCGCGTCATATTTCGCCGCTTCCTCTTCCGTCAGCCTTATCGTCCTGTTATTCTTCGCTCCGGATTTCATTTGCTCCTTTTCCATTTCAGCAAAATCAAAAACTGATTATAAGAGTTCAGTTGACTACGTAAAACAATAATGCCATAAAACACCTATTATTTTATACGGTTTTTTACCGGCAACTGCTAAAGGTTTTTTATTTTTCGCCGATAAAAGTTATATGAGGATAGATACGAGCACATTTGCGGCGTTTGCTGCCAAGAGCATGGAAAAGCTCAAAGCGGACTTCGACCCTGCCGAAAAAGAGCGCGAAGGCAGGCTCAAAGCTATCCTTATAAGAATAAAAAACGCACACA
>JAKQBV010000202.1 GCA_029573925.1 bacterium | reverse complement strand
CTGAATACCCGATTCAGCCACATATAGGGCCTGCTGCGCCAGCACGTTTCCGTTGGCGCTTCGCGTCTCGTTCAAGAGCATGAGCGAGAACGACGCTCCGACAAGTCCCATTACGGCTATCGCCATAAGCGCGACCACCACAGCCGCTCCGCGCTGTCTGTTGTTGTTTGGCTCCGACACCGCGACGCCTCCCCGCCAACCGTCGGAGTTGATCCGGCGGTCAATGCGGTCTGTTTGCCACACGGCAACCGCGCTGCGTTTCGCGCTTTGCGCGATTCCCGTTTTCGGGCGCGCCAAGACCCGCAGGCGGCGCGCCCGCGCGGCTTGTCCCCGCCGCTTGCGGAACGCTCGCGCCCGCTGTGCTCAGCGCGATATCCTGATTTGTATATTCCGGCCCGTTGTCCGCGTCAGTCGCGGGCGGGCTGCTTTATTTAATCCGAGGGCAGGAACGGCAGGTTGCCCGGCACTCCCACTTCCATCCAGTCTATTGGTATGCCGCCAAGCTGTCCGAAGTACTGCCTTACCACCGCGTCGTGTCTTACGGACGCGTCCTGATCGAGCCTCAGGTGAGTGCCCGGCGAGGCTCCCACCGCGCCCGCGAACACGTGCCCGCGGATGTTGAATTCGTTGTTGCTGCCGCCTATTATGTCGCCGATTCCGCTAAGCCAGCATCCGAGGTCTCCCAGCGGATCATTGAGGAATTCGGGGTCTTCCAGCGGCTTGCAGGTGTTGCTGTAGTTGTACTCGAAACCGCTGTGGCTCAAATCGCCTCCGCGACGGCTGAACATGGCGTACGGGTCCGACCCTGCGGAGATGCCGCCTGAATAGAATATTCCGGCAGCCTGACATTCCTCGTCCAAGCCTATGGCATGCACCGAGCAACTGTCTATCAGCCCGGCCATTCCATATTTGGACACGATGTCGCCCCATACGCTCAACCCGCCGCGCGCCAGCACGTAACCCACGCTTCTTTCTTCTGTGTTCGGGTTGTATGTCAATATGTCCGCGCGTCTGTTGTTCGTCAAATAGATATTGCCATGTTTGTACGCCTCGGAGTATTCAAAAGACACGCCTTCCTGATCCTTCAAATTGTGTAGGACAGGAGCCTGAGTGGTTCCTCCGGCTACTATCGCCCCTCCGTTCCATATCCTTATCGGGTCCATCGCGGGCACTATCTCAAGGAACGGAAGGAACTGCTTAAGCACAGTTGTGAAAATCATCGACGCGGCGTCCCATCCGGGTTCGAGCAGACGGAAATCCCCGCGCGTGTACAGCGTTCCGGGATTAACCGCCGTCGCGTATGTGTTCACCGTTCCGTTAATATCCAGATATGTCGCGAAATCTATCAGTTCATTGTTCGTCAGATTCATCTCCGGCCACCACGGCACAAGCCCGCCGATTATCGGATTGAGAACCGCGAATATCACGTCGCAGATATTTATCTCGAGCACGCCGGGAATGATGTCTATCGTCAGCGCGCCGCCGAATGCAAGGCCCAGTATCCAGCACACCAACTGGTCCAGCCTGATTATCATGTCGTATCCGCTGGACTCGTCTTTGATGATGTGTCCGTCGGAGTATATAGTTCCGCCTTCAATCCGCACCCAGTCGGCCATGAACGTGCGACCGTTCACAAGGACTTCTCCCGTCACCAACGCCGACCCAAGATGCCAGTGCGGCAACCCTATCTTCCAAGAGGGTATGCACGGCCCCGGCCCTGCCCCGAACGGATCCAGCAGCCATTCCAGAGGACATATCTCGGGAACCACTATGCAATATATTCCGAGCGCCCCGTCCTCTGTGCCGCAACTGTGATACGGAGACCTGAACCCGACTCCCATCACGCCGTCTATGAATACGAAGTCTCTGAACTCGTGCCTGCCCATAAAGGCGAACGCGTATCTGTTCTCGCTCTTGCCCACGCAACAGGAAACGAAGTTGTCCAGATTGATTCCGCCCGTGATAACGCAAGCCAGACACCCTATGTCGAAGTGCGGGTCGAGCACAAACCTGACTTTGTTTTTAAGCGATTTATCCCTGTTTCCGTCCGCCGAAGCTCCGGGAATATACGCGGCCTCCTCGCCTTTCACCCAGTGGTCCCCGTGCTCGTCCCACTGGTCGAACAGGTCGAACGCCTGTTCCGTGCCGGTGTGCCACAACTGATACGTGTTCCGGTTCACGTTGTGAATGCGCCGCCTGTTCGGCTGCTGCGCCGTGCCGTCGAACGACGCGTTGTATGGAGACGGGCCGGGATTCATTGTTGATATGAACTTCGGGAAACTCGGCTCAAGGCAGTCGTCCGGCAGCGAATTTCCGGAATTGTTGCATTCATACTGCTCGCCGGCGTCTCCGCAGTCGCCGAGCGTGGAAGTCACGCTCCCGGCCGGGCCGAACTTGCAGTATTTCAAGCCCATGACTTTCGAGGAATCGCTGTAGAGAGCGCTAGCCTCGGTGTACAAGGCATCCATCCTGTCTTCCCATTTCGCCCAGTTCACCTGAGGTATCTCTATTCTGACAGGCAGGTGGACATAAACTATGTCGTGAGAGAGGGATATTCCCAGAATGCTGCTGGGCTGCCAGTCGCCGCCCGGAGGCTCCGGGTAGCTTGTGCTGACCATTTCCGGCGGGTCGAGTATAGTGAAGAAAGCGGCCGGGGCCAGATCGAAAGCTGCCAAGAACGAGCGGCTTTCGAACCCATCCCACCAGCCGT
>JAKQBV010000178.1 GCA_029573925.1 bacterium | reverse complement strand
GTGAATAGAACATAGGGTTCATGAACAATATAAATGGGTGGCACGCACAAACTTGCTTTGTGCGTGAGTTCGCCGCTATGAAAATCGCCCCGGTTCGTCGGCTCTATCGACGAATCCGGGTTCAAAAGGTTCTCTTTGGCCGCCGGAGGCGCTTTATTGCCGTCAACTCCGCTGTTCTTTTTATTTCAGGTTGTTGCGTATAATCCCGAATCCTAATGAAGGATTCGGGATAATTAGGCGGACGAGGTTTCCGGGAGGGGAATCGATTTATAATTATACTTAATGATTATGGCGAGAATGAGATATGCGGCTGGGTTGGCGGCGGCGCTGTTTGCGCTTTGGGCGGCGGCTGGGTTGGCGGGCGCGTCGGAGTCCCGCGCGTTCAGGATTGAGGTTAAATCTTCCGGCGGCTCGCGCGGGCTTGAAGAAGCGGTCAGGCGGGATGGCGAGAGGGCTCTTGCGAAGGCGGCGGAATTCATCGGACACGAGCCGACCGGGCCTTTTGTTGTGTACATCGCGGCGGACGACGCGGAGTTCGAGGAATACACGGGCGGAATGGTTCCCTCTTGGGCGATAGCGGTGTACGTTCACGACAGGCGCGCGGTTGTGATGAGGGCGGAAAGTTTCGCGGGCGACGCGGGATATTTTTCAAGCGTGCTGGAACACGAGTTGTTTCACGCCGCGCTCGGCCACAAGTTCCGCGCGAAGCCGGGGGCGCTTCCGCGCTGGCTCAACGAGGGGCTGGCCGTGCATCTGTCGGACGCATGGGAATCTCCGGAATCGTGGCACAAGCGTCGGGCGGCCCTCTATAACGCGGCGCGCAAGGGCGCGGCCCTCGATTTCAACGATCTGCGCTACGGCTTCCCTTCTGGAAAATTCATCGCCGAGCTGGCGTACGCGCAAAGCCACGATTTTGTCTCATGGCTGATCAAGCGCAAAGGCGAGGCGGGCATAAGGCGTCTGCTCGACGGACTTGCGGACGGCGATTCGGTGGATGTCGCCCTTCGGCGTGTTTACGGCGACGGACTTGAAGGTCTGTCCGCCGACTGGCTGGCCCAAGCAGCCAAACCGGCTCCCATTGTGTGGGCGATGCAGTTCTTCGCGGCGTTCGACACTTACATCTGGACGGGCATGGCGTTGCTGGTCATAGTCGCGGGAATGAAAGTCTTTCTGGGATTCAGGCGCAAGAGAAAATTTAAGCTCGTCTATCCCGGCGGAGGTTCCGGCTACGATCCGGAGGACGACTGGGACGAACTGGACGAGGAATGGGACATAGACGATTACGGACACCGTCCGTGGAGACCGGGCAGACGCGACAACTGAAAAGCGCCCCCCGACGGAAGGAGTCGCGACATGAAGCCAATGAAAAGAGCAAGGATAATATTGACTGCGCTGGCTGTTATGGGGATGGTCGCCGCGGCTGCCCCGCGCGCGTGCCGCGCGATAGTGGTGGACCTCAAGGGAGAGACGTCCGCCGCGCAACCCGCGCAGCCCGCGTCAGGCCCCGGCGGCGCGGTCTATCTTCACGCCGACATCAGGATGTCGCAACACGGCGAAGGAAACGACATGTTCTGGATTTTCGAGCCGGCCGACCCGGCTCCGGAGTCCGCTCCCGTGATAGCCTTTTTTCACGGCTGGAGCGCGATGCATCCCAAGATGTACGGCGGCTGGATAAGCCACCTTGTGCGGCGCGGCTCGATTGTGATATTCCCGAAGTATCAGGAGAGCGTGAACGTGATGCCGCCCGTGATGCACAAGGCGGCGATGGACGCTGTGGCGGCGGCGCTTGCGGAACTGGACAAGCCCGGACGCGTAAAACCCGATTTGGAACGCTTCGCGGCGGTCGGACATTCGTTCGGCGGTGTTCTGGCTTCCAACCTGACGGCCAATTGGAGCAAACTGGGACTGCCGAGAGTCCGCGCGGCAATGCCAGTCGAGCCGGGCGATCCCAAATACGCGCACATAGCCAAGATGGTTCACCACAAACCGCTGGAAACCATCATGGCCGATTATGCGGATATTCATCCGGGAACGCTTTTCGCCGTTGTCGTGGGAGCCGATGACGGCATCGTCGCGGAGCGGACGGCGGCGGAGATATACCGCGCGGCGACATCTCTGCCCGCCGAACATAGAACTTACATCGTGTTTCACAGCGACAGGCACGGAGACCCCGCGCTTGCGGCAGACCACATGCTGCCGATAGCCACAGACCAGAGTTTCGATATTCCTGAGAGGCGGCTGGCCGCCGGGCCGGTGGCGGGCATCATCCGAGACAGACTGGAACGCGTGACGCGCGACGGCGGGCAGGAGCCGGAAGAGCGCGACGTTTACGCGGCGAACGCTCACGACTTCGCTCTCTGGCGGCTGTTCGATTCGCTTACGGATTGCGCTTTCTATGGAGAGAATTGCGACGGCGCTCTCGGCGATTCAGACAAAGTGAAGCGCGTCGGCAAATGGTCCGACGGCGTCGATATAAAAAAACTGGAAATCAGAGAACCGTCAGGCGGACAATAGGCGCGCCGCCTCGAAAATCATCTTTTGCAGTCTGTTGCGGACGCGGTTTCCGCCCGCCTCTGTCGCAGAACGCGGGCGTCACTTCTTTCCGAATTTCTTTTCCAAGCTTTTCACGCAGCACTTGAAGTCCTGCTCTTCGTTCTTCTTCAGAAGCTCCATTATCGCGGCTTCCAGAATGGGGCCGAACAGCGGTATGTCAATTTTCAGAGTTATTTCAAATATCCGTTTCATCTTGTCCGGGCCGTCAGCCATGTATGCGGTCTGCCCTTTGCAGGAAATCTGTTTTCGCAGATACCTCGGCTCGATCTCGAAAGAATAGATTTTTTTCTGTCTGTCCCATACTGAATGCTCGAACCATGTGAGCATTTTGGGGCTGATGACGTGCTGAGCGGCGCGGGGGATTTGGCCGTGGGCGCACCACTCTTTTGTTCCGACCCTGCGCACTCCGTCGTCCTCTTCCTTAACCACTTTCCACGCGGTGACGTTCTCCAGTTCGTGCATGTCGTACGCGTCTTCGCCGCCGTCCAAGAAAACCCTCACGGCGTCTTCCACCGGATAGTTGAATTTGCGTTCGGACCTGTAGCGCGCCATAAAGGCCTCCCCTGTGGTCGCGGGGCGGGCCTGACGCCGCTCCGCGCCGTTGTCTCTTCTTATATTATCAAATGAGATGCGGCTGAATGTTCCCGCCGCCCGCAAAAACTTTCGCTTATTCCGCCGTTTCTCTGAGCCGATGGAAAAAGAAGTCTTCTTTCACGACTGGGGGCGCGGGAATCATTATCTTGTCCGGCCGCCGGAATTCTGAGCCTGCTGCGGTCTTGATAAAGTAAGCCGATTCGAAACTCTCACTTACAAAATCCGTGACCGGGCCTCTTGGAGCGAACTTTTCTCTCGAATCGAACAGCCGCGCGGCGGCGGTTTCGGACGGCGTCGCTTCTCTCGGCGACATCCAGCCGAATTCTTCAGGCATGGAGAACGGCGGTTGCGGGGCGTTCCCGCGCGCTCCCTTCCTGAGAAAAAAGATGTATTCCATGCCCTTGGCGACAGCCGGTTTTTCTCCTTCGCGCACATAGCGCGCGGCGGAAGGCTCTAGCCCCGGAGGCATTTTAGCGGCGAGCGCGCGCAGCGTTTCTTCCTCGCTCTTTTCCTCTTCGAGCATGAAACGGAATCTCTCGCATTCCGATGTGTGACCCAATGCCAGAGGCTGTGTCAGATACGAAACTTTAGGTTTCGGATTAAAACCTTCGGTGAAATAGATTGGAAGCCCGGAGCGGCGCAGAGTTCGAGAAATCGCGCGCATGACGTCGAGGTGCGACAGCAGCCGCGCCTCCCACTTCTTGCCGAACAGAACTTCCACAGTGGTCCTAGTTTCTTCAGTCAAAATGTGTCCTTGTCGCGCCGCCGACCTTCGCAAGGCGCGGCGGGCTAGCGTCAGCGCTCAAATTCGAATTCTTCCAGCGGAGCAAGCGTCGCGCGGCGGCGCTCGAAACGCGCTAGGCTGTCAAACCCGGCTGCGCGCAGCGCGTCTATGCCTCTGTCGATATCCGCCCCTGTGTCCCGCGCCGTGTGCGCGTCCGAGCCGACTGTCACAGGCCAGATGCCCCGCGATTTCAGCAGCGACAGGAACTCGCCGCCGGGATACTGTCCGCCTGTGGAATGAGAAAAGCCCCGGCAGTTGACCTCGAACCCGACGCCTGATTCGGCGAGCGCGTCCGCAACGCGCCCAGCTTCCTCCGCGTAGTTCTCGAACGGCTCCCTGTCTTCCGGGGTCTCGGAGAACTTGCGTATAACGTCGATGTGCGCCATCACGTCGAACATGCCGGAGCGCGCCGCGCGCTCCACCGCGAGCAGCGAGCGCCTGAACGCCTCCGTCCTGCCAATGTCCCGCACAAGCGCCTTAGCGCCCGGTTCCGCCGCTATTCCGCGTCCGTCCACGAAGTGCGCAGCCCCTATCACTATGTCGAAATCAAACGAGTCCAGAAACGCGCGAATCTCCGGCAGCCTGTCCTCGAAGTAATCCACTTCCGCTCCGAGGAGAATCTTTATGCCGAGATTGTCGCCGAGTTCTTCCGCAAGCGCGCGGTGCGCTTCGAGTTGCTTAACGGTGACACGGTAGTTGTCGTAGCCGAGGATAAAATGGTCTGTGACGGCTATCTCTGCGAATCCGCGCGCGGCGGCCGCCCGCGCAAGCTCCTCGACGGTCGCCACCGAGTCTTCCGTCGTGTTCGAATGCAGATGATAGTCCGTCGGGCGCGACATGCTCACATCTTGTCCAGCGGATTCACGCTTCCCGCCTGACCGGAGTAGAACAACAGCACGCTCACATAGTTGTCGCTCTGCGCGACGTATTTTTCTTCCAGCACGGCGAACGGGTTGGACTTCACCCATTCGGTGATCTTGCCGCCTAGCGTATCAGCCGAAATGTTGGCCTCGGTCTTGGCGGTAAAAGTGACGCATCCGGATATTTTTGCCATCTGCGCGCTCCTTGTATGATTGTTATCTGCCAGCTTCCCAGACAATGTGTGAAAGTTCGGGAAGGATAATCTTTTCCATTGCTAGTCTGACTGCGTTGACCGAGCCGGGGATGGAAAACACGGCAAGCCCGGAGGCGGTGATTCCAGCGGTCGCTCTGCTCATAATCGCCGCCGCGCCTATCTGCTCGTAGCTGAGCGACCTGAACAGTTCCCCGAATCCCGGCAACTCTTTTGCCAGCGCCGAGCGGACGGCGTCGAATGTCGAATCTCTCTTTGATATCCCGGTTCCGCCGTTGACGATTGCGGCTGACGCTCCGGTAGGCGGAGCCGCTAGCGCCTTCGCTATCAGCGACGGCTCGTCCGGCAGTATCTTATATTCGGACACCGCGTGTCCAGTCTCCGTCAGCAGCGCCTTAATCAGCGCTCCGCTCTCGTCGGTTTCCTCCGTCCGCGTGTCGCTCACTGTCACCACAAACACGCCTACCGGGCCTCTCGCTTTCTCCTTGTGATCCTTGTGTCCCATTCCGCCTCCGTTTGCGGCGTCAGACTTCAAGCAGCGGGAACCGACCCGCCTCCATCAGAAGCACGTCCCCAAGTTTGCCGCCGCCTATCATCCGGGCGACGATCTCGCATTTTATTTTAAGCAGAAAGAAAAGCCCCGGCCGCTTTATATGGCAGAGGGTTTCAAAGTTCGCCTGTCCCTTTGACACCACCAAGTCCGCCATCTCGAAAAGCGAGAGAACTTCCGGCCTGACGCGTTCGGGCGGAAAACCGGGAGACATCGCTCCGGTGTCTGCGAGGGTTGCGAATTCGTCTATGCGGGCGCGGCGGGCGTATTCGATTGTGGCGTCGTTCAGGATGGGCGCGCCGCGCGTGACGAAAGTGATTTCCGCGCCGCCGGATTTTATGAGCCGCAACATCGGCCTGTCGAAGTAAATCTCTCCAGTGTTGTCTCCGAGGTAAAGGATGGAGCCAGCGGAGGCGAGCGCCTCCCTGAGCCTTTCGAGGTGGTCAATCGCAAAAGGAGCCTCAAGCGCGTCCCTGACCGCAGCCTCGACGTTGAAGTTTGTCCCCGCTCCGAAATCTATTATGTTTCCGGCGATGGCTAGCTTGGCGGCAGACAGCAGCGGGTCGGCCCCCGCGCGCGCCATCTCCTCGATGCGCGGCAACAGCCCTTCGGCTATGTTCGTGTACTCCTCTTTCACATTGAAGTACGGGTCGGGATTCCCGAGCGCTTCTTTTATCGCCCTATGAATATCCTCGGCGACAAGCATCGACTCGTCGTCCGGAGAAACCTTTGTCAGGAGCGCCGCCACAGCGCGCGCCGCCACCCATTTCTCTTCGCCTGAAGCTCCCGCGATTTCAGACGCCTGCAACGCTTGCCTGAAGTAACACGGAAAACACTCTAGTCTCGCTTTCATCCCCTAGTTGTCCTTTCACGGGAAAACATTCTAGCCGAATGAGGCTTCGGGTTCAAACCTGAAATGCGAGGACGCGCGGCGCGCCGCATGGCAGCTTCACCGATTAGAGCGGCTCCGGGATTCAGCCAGATCGCGCAAAAGATCGTCTATACGCAACTCGATTAGTCCGTACATGCTGCCTACGAAGACCCTGCCGGATGACGGGGAGACATGGATGACGCGGCATGAACTGCCGGTGAACACCTTGGCTATCTGTTTGCCGGAACCGTCATAGACGAGCGTGTGCGGGTCAATCATGTTGCAGACGTAAACAAGGTCTCGTTGGGCGTCCGGAGCCACTGAGCGGACGCCGGGTTTCGCGCGGAACGTCGCCACCCGCCTCAATGTGTTCTGATCCAGCGCGTGAACCGCTCCGGTGATGAATCCGGTGACGTACACCCTGTCTCTGTCGCCGTCCACGCCCGCGCCCAGAGAGAAGAAGTTGGCCGGAAGCCGTTCGCGCGTCGTCCTCATTGTTTTCATGTCTATTTCGCTCAGCATGTGAAACGTCGAACAGAGGTTCGCAGAATATATTCTTTCCTTTCCGCGATCCAAGGCGACCCATTCGGGGCACGTCGAATTGTATATCCTGCCCACTCGTTTCAAGTCCGGTATCGAGTAGCTTATGTAAGAGGAAAGCCCTTCGTGGGTTACCGTCGCGCGGCCGCGTTTCTCGTCGTAAATTATCCATTGCGGCCTCTCTTGAGTGGCCGCGCTCGCCACCGGCTCCAAGGTGTCGGCGTCGAGAAGCTACAACTTGTCGTTCGAGTAATCCGTGGCGAGCAGTTTTTTTTCGCCGTCCACAAGAACAGCGTCGGACATCCGGTCTTTCGACCATTTGCGAACGTTTGAAGGTTTGTCGATTTCCACCTTGTAAAGGCCGAAGTAGTCCGGGTCTTCTGTCTCCCGCGCTTCTTTTGCGGTGAAATACGCGAACCTTCCGTCAGAAGATGTCGTGATTCTGAGCAGGCCGTTATAAAGACTGCCGTCGTTCCTTCCCATAGCGTCGCTGAAAAGATAAATAGGTTTAGCGTATTTTTCCATTGACAGCTTGATGATTCTATCAGGAGTCTGTCGCGGCGCGTTAAAAAACGAAAAGATGACGAGAGTAAAAATGCTCAGGAACACACCGGAGGTCAGCTCGACGCGAGGCTTGAACACGGCGGCCGCAAGCATGAGCGCGGCGGCTACGGCCCCGACGTCCACTCGAGCGATGACTGAGCACCACACGAAACAAGCGAAAGCCGCGGCTACGACAATCGGGACCGTCAGCCATTTTGAGACCCGGCTCGCCCTCATAACAGAAAGTAGAAGTATTAATGACACGACAAAGACAAAGAACCTCGGATAGTAGGGGAAGGAAAGAAGAACGAGCGCTGCGGCGGCAAGCGCAAGAGCCGCGTAGTAGCAATATACGGCAGCCTTGAGAGTCCTTCCCGAAGGTTTGCCCGACGCCCGTTTTGCGGAATGGACGGCGTTCGCCGCGCTGAAGACAAGAATCGGCGGGAGTATCGGCGTCACCGGGCCTGCGCTTTGCAGCAGCAATGCGAACGGAAACAGAGACAATAGGAAATATTTCGCGATCTTCATAGTCTCCGTTCCCGCGTTAAAAGCGGTTCAACGCTCGGCTCCCAAGCGACTGTCCGGCGGGAGCCTCAGATTTCCCCTCTGATGATCTTTTTTCTGAAAATGAAAAGCGATTTGACATACTCGGCGGCGTCGCGCAGCGGTTTAACGGTGGACTTCTTGTTGTTCCGCTTGATGTAAGTGACAGGCAGTTCCGCTATCGCGAAACCGCCCCGACTCGCGCGCATCATCACTTCGGTGTCCCAGAACCAGCCGTCGGACATTGCGCTCTGAATCACGGAGCTCATGCGCGCGAGGTTGAAGAATTTGAAACCCGCCTCGGAATCCTTCGCGTCCATGTTCAACATGATTCTCGAAACGCGTTTGTAGCCCTCGCTGAGCAGCCGCCTAAAAAGAGCGTCCATGCCGAATGGCGATTTGAACGACCTCACGCCCACCGCCATGTCCGCGCCGCCCGCTACCGCTTCAACAAGCGGGCGTATGAAACGGCTGTGCACTTCGAGGTCGACATCCAAAAACCCTGCGATTTCGCCGGCGGCGGCGGCCATTCCGGTCTTGACCGCCGCGCCGCGACCTCTGTTCTTGTCATGAAATATATATCTTGCCCGGTTATTCCCGCGAGTTATTTCCTCGATGACATCCCTCGTGCCGTCCTCGCTGCCGTCGTCCACGAATATCATCTCGTAATCGTCGTATCCCGCCTCGGCAAGACTTCTCAATATCTCTTGCGCCCCAGCGAAAAGATGGCCGGCTTCGTTGAAACAAGGCGCGATTATGGACAAATAAGGTCGGCTCATAGAATCGTTGATTTGAACGCCTCGCATTCGAGTCTCAAAACGCGCTTGTCGTAGCGAAATAAATCAAGTCGCCATGCCGGGCTTTAGCCGACATCTATGCGAAACTTCCTATGAATAAATTCCTATCTATTAAAATATGGCTCGCGTTTCACGCTTATATATGATGCGATTAAATTATGAATGAGCGCGCGGCATTTATCAACATAAAACAGTAAGACATATTATTATGGAAACACTGTTGTCAAGGTCTTCGTCGGCGCCTGCGCTGGAACAGGCGGCGGCAAAACATGTTGCCCGCTCGCCCGTTTTAGGATAGAATCAGCCGGAAAAGAAAGCCAGACGACACGGATGCGGGACGCGGCAAGCGGCTCCCGCGCCCGCAGATAAAAGGAGACTGAATCATGAAAGACGTATACATCGCAAGCGCGGCGAGAACGGCTGTCGGAAAATTCAGCGGGACGTTGAAGGATGTCCCTGCGGCGGAGCTTGGCAGGATAGCTATAGCCGGAGCAATGAGCAGGGCAGGGCTGGCCCCCGACGCAGGGTTCGACGAAGTGATAATGGGCAATGTGCTCGGAGCGGGGTTGGGGCAGAACGTGGCGAGACAGTGCTCTATCAACGCAGGCATCCCCGTCGAGGTTCCGGCCATGTCGATAAACAAAGTTTGCGGCTCAGGGCTGAAAGCGGTGGCTCTGGCGGCGCAGTCCATCCGCGCGGGCGACGCGGAACTTGTCATCGCGGGCGGAACAGAAAACATGAGCGCTGCCCCTTATCTGCTCCGCAAGGCGCGCGGCGGATACCGCATGGGCAACGACGAGATTGTGGACTCGATGATATTTGACGGCCTGTGGGAACGGTTCAATAACTATCACATGGGCATGACCGCGGAAAACATAGCGGCCAAATACGGCATAAGCCGCGAGGATCAGGACGCGCTGGCGTACAACAGCCAGATGCGCGCGACCGCCGCCATCGAGTCAGGCGCGTTCGCTGACGAGATTGTCCCCGTTCCGATTCCGCAGAGAAAAGGCGACCCCGTCCAGTTCACTCTGGACGAGCACGCGCGCGCGGACACCACCCTCGAAGGCCTCGCAAAACTCAAACCCGCCTTCAAAAAAGACGGCTCCGTCACCGCTGGAAACGCGTCCGGCATCAACGACAGCGCTGCGGCATTCGTCGTGGCTTCCGG